>NZ_JBSRDC010000063.1:0-133669 GCF_055145285.1 Salinivirga sp.
ATTAACTAAACCTTTTACCGATAGCGCAGCGTATCGGGATTGGTTGAGAATTAACGAAACCTTTTAACTATAGCGCAGCGTATCGGGATTGGTTGAGAATTAACGAAACCTTTTAACGATAGCGCAGCGTATCGGGATTGGTTCAGGCTTGAGGAGCCTAAATGAAAAAATAATATGAAGACCCTAAACAGGAAAAATTATGATAATACAAATATTATGGCTTTTGTCGTGGCCCGTATTAATTGCTGTTAGCTATTTTGCAGTGATTTGGGCGCTGAAGATGTTTGACGCAAAACTTACTGACGAATAAATCGAAAATTAATATTCCGGAAGGCTGTTTAAAGGCGGATTTAATTATGCTGCTTTTGACAGCCTTTTTAGTATACAAAAAGTGTAAGACCTATCATCAGAGGAAATAGTTCAGGTGCTTTGTCTTTTTGAAAATGGTTTGTCATACCGTAATAAGCTGAAATCATTATAGCATCATATCCTATGCGAGCCGTTAAACCATAAGTCAATGGTTCCGTGTATCGCAAATCGAAAGTTTTTTGTTTAAGCTTTTGATCGGGTTTCACAGGGTCGTCGCCTGTGTATTTGTGCATACTCTGAAACATATAGCCCACCTTTCCTCCAAGGTATAACTTCCAGATTTTATTTCTGCTGTTTTTATTGCTTCTTATTCTCATCTCCAAAGGCAGCTCAACTGTAGTAAATCTTATTTTGTTGGTAGTGTATTTTAATTCATCAGCTAAGGGCATAAACGACAGCTTTTCTTCTGTTTGTTGGGGAAGGGCATCAATATGGTAGTTTTCAGTCAGTAACCCAATACCTGTAGCAAGAGCAATATTGGCGTTTTTTCCCGCTACAGTATACATAAACTGTAAATTAAAGGCCAATGATCTTGGATGTAGTTTTACGTCAGATGGTGCATCTAACCATTGATTCGATAATAACTCTATCACCAATTGGTCTTTATCATAATAGCGTGTTTGCTTTTCTTGCGCCTGACCTGTTAGAAACAGTATTATCAGAATTTGTAAAACAAGTAGTTTTTGTATCATTAAAATTAAATATTTACAGCTAACTTAAAACATTTTCCTGAATTGCCCATGGTTATGAAATAATTCTGTGATTAAACTTATCGTTAGTACGGAAACAAAACTATTTGATTGATGTAAGATACATTCTTTTATGATTAACCTAATTTTCGTACTTTTGCCCCCTTATATATCCAAACCATTTGCTATGTTCGATTATTTTAGAGGTAAAATTACGAGGTTATCGCCCACACACTGCGTTGTAGACATTAACGGTATTGGCTATTTGTTAAATATTTCACTAACTACATATAGTGAATTAAAAGAGGGCGAAGAGTATGAGCTATTGGCACATGCAATTTACAGGGAAGATAACCAACAATTATTTGGATTCTCATCATCGGATGAGCGGGAACTGTTCAGGCATTTGATTAGCGTTTCCGGTGTAGGAGCCAATACGGCACGTATGATGCTGTCTTCAATGCCACCCAATGAACTCGTAAATGCCATTACGCATGAACAGGTAAAAGCATTGAAAGGTATAAAAGGGATAGGTTTGCGCACAGCTGAAAGAATTGTGGTCGATCTGAAGGATAAGGTGAAACAAACAGGAGACGATCAACAAATTATTTCATCGGAAGGCAATACAAATAATGAAGAAGCGTTATCTGCATTGATGATGCTTGGATTTTCTAAAAAACCGGTAGAGAAAGCAATTGGTCAGATTCTAAAAGAGGAGCCGGGATTATCGGTTGAAGGGATCATAAAGCGAGCATTGAAAAAATTGTAAAAAAATTTAAAGCAGAAAGAATACCTTGGAACGATTTGGTGTAGTCGCGGTAATGATACTGCTGTTTGTGAGCCTTTTTTCGACTGAAAAAGTTGCTGCTCAAAATGATATATTTCCGATTGAAGATTCAACGCGAAATAATCCGTATAATTTACCATGGAATTTTAATGATGAATCGGTACTGCTTTTGGACAGCACCCGTTTTCATTCACCTTTAATGATGAAAACTCCCGATCTGTTGAAGGAGGAGGTGGAGTACGATCCTGAGCATAATCGTTATATCATTCGCCATAAATTGGGCGACAAAATCAACTACAAAGCACCACGTTACCTGTCGGTAGAAGATTACCTGGACTATGACCTGAATAATTATAAACGAAATTACTGGAAACAAAGGGCCCGTTCTGAAAACTTTGAACATAAAAGAGCACTCATTCCCCAATTACATATTGGTTCAAAAGTATTTGAAACCATTTTTGGCAGCAATACCATCGATATTAAACCCCGTGGTGAAGCCACCCTGGATTTTGGTTTGAAATACAATAAAACAGATAACCCTCAGTTGGCCGAAGAACAACGGAGTGATTTTACATTTGATTTCGATGAGCGAATTAAGATGAATGTGACTGGTAAAATCGGGGAAAATTTATCGCTGAAGCTAAGTTACGATACAGAGGCCAGTTTTGAATTCGAAAATGAGATGAATATCCGTTACCAGGGAAATGAAGACGATATTATTCAGCGTATTGAAGCCGGTAACGTGTCATTACCCTTAAGTGGAACACTCATACAGGGTAGCCAGAACTTGTTTGGTATTCTCACAGAGATGAAGTTTGGCAAATTAAATATTACTACACTGTTCTCACAGCAAAAAAGCGAAACAAAAAACATAACTGTTGAAGGTGGAGCAACAAAACGCCGTTTTAAGGTGCAAGCCAACGAATATGATGATAACCGGCACTATTTTCTTGCACACTATTTTCGCGAAAATTATGAGGAAGCACTAAAAGATTATCCGTTAATTCGTTCGAATGTAATTGTAAACAGGATTGAGGTTTGGGTACTAAACAAAAATAATATTGTGGAGAATAGCCGGAATATTGTGGCACTTACCAATCTCGCAGAAAATACAAACGGGGCAGGAGATCCAACCTTCCCGCAAAACGATGATCTTTATTTTAATGTAAAAGATGATAACGGTATTCGTGAGATATCCTCGGCAGTGGGCTTGCTGGAATCGCAGGGATATCAGAACGGAACTGATTTTGAGGTGTTTGAGAGTGCCCGGAAGCTCGACCCTACAGAGTACACCGTGAATCCTGATCTGGGTTATATTTCGTTGAACAGCAGGTTGCGTTCCGATGAAATAGTTGCAGTGGCTTACGAAGTAAAGGTGAATGGAGAAGATTATAAAGTTGGTGAAATGAGTACAGCCAGTGCTGTGAGTACAGAAGGTGAGGGGCCAAATACTTTGATAGTGAAACTCCTAAAGCCAACCAGCTTTTCTCCCAATCACCCCACATGGGATTTAATGATGAAAAATATTTATAAACTGGATGCATACAATATAAGCCGCGAAGATTTTATGCTGAATGTGATGTACAACGATGTGGCCATTGGTACCGATGTTTTTTCTTTACCTACAGAAAATGAAAATCTACGTGGAAAGACCCTGTTAGAAGTGCTAAACCTCGACAGGCTCAACACCCAGAATCAAAGGGTAGAAAATGGTGATGGTATGTTCGATTATATAGAAGGCATCACCATAAATCCCTCAAAAGGATATGTGATTTTTCCGGTGCTTGAACCATTTGGTAATTTTCTAAGGCGGCAATTTGGCGATACTACCAATGCCGACGCCATGTCGCAAGCCGATCAGTTTGTTTATGATGTGCTTTATGATTCTACCAAGACTTTTGCCGAACAGATATCTGAAAAGAATAAATACACCATTCAGGGTACATATAAATCTGCATCAGGAAGTGAGATACCATTAAATGCTATCAATATACCCAAAGGATCTGTGAAAGTTACTGCAGGAGGGCGTGAACTTACCGAAGGTGTTGATTATACCGTTGATTATTATCTCGGACGTGTTAAAATACTGGATGAAGGACTTTTACAAAGTCAAACTCCTATCAATATCTCACTGGAGAGTAACACCCTTTTTAGCATTCAGTCTAAAACTTTAATGGGTACCACGCTCGAATACCGGGTGAATGATGATTTGTTGCTCGGTGGCTCTATTCTTAACCTTACCGAACGGCCGCTTACCAAAAAAGTAAATGTTGGAAGCGAGCCAATTTCCAATACCATTTGGGGATTTAATGTGAACTACGAAAAAGAAGTTCCTTTCTTAACAAAAATGGTGGATAAGCTACCGTTTATAGAAACAAAGGCGCCTTCAAAAATAACTGCTACAGCTGAATTTGCACATTTAATTCCAGGACACAACAAAGCCATCAAACAAAAAGGAGAGGCATTTCTCGACGATTTTGAAGGTGCTACAGCTAAAATAACAATGAAGGAACCTTATTACTGGTTTTTATCCAGTACGCCTAAACGGTTTGAAGATGATTGGAATGCCTCAGGCGAGGATATCTATAATTATACACGCAACCGCGCACAAATGTCGTGGTATTTTATCGATCCCTCCTTTTATGAGGGCGGCACCTCTGTTTCTGATGAGGCCATATCAAATTTGAATGCTTATCAGGTGAAAGAAAACCAGATTTTTCCCAATCGTGATCCGCAGCAGGGGATTTACAATTCACTGAGCGTATTTAATATTTCCTTTTTCCCAGATGAACGAGGGCCTTACAACTTCGATGACAACCCCAACAATATTGATCCTGATGGTCGATTTACCAACCCTGAAGATCGATGGGCCGGTATACAGCGTAACGTAAGAACCAGCGATTTTGAGGAAGCCAACATCGAATTTGTCGAATTTTGGATGATGGATCCTTATGCCCAGGATAATGAAGATGGTATTACACGCAATGATCCTGACCCGGCGCTTTATCTCAACCTGGGGAACATATCGGAAGATGTATTAAAAGATAACAGACGTTCGTTTGAAAATGGTTTGGACAGAAATGGTACAACAGACGGAACAGATACCACGGCCTGGGGAATTGTTTCTAACCGGCAGGTGGTTTCTGACGGATTCGATGATGTGGGGCGGGAGGCACAGGATGTAGGATACGATGGCTTGACAAATACCCGTGAGACAGAATTTTTTATTGATAACCCGGTTTATAGTGAAGCCTTCCTTTCTAACCTGACACCTGAAGCACGAGCCGAGCTGGAAAATGACCCTGCTCAGGACGATTACCATTACTATAAAGGTGGCGGCTATGATTCAGATCCTTTTTTTAATAATAATATAATCAACCGGTATCGTTATTTTACCAATCCACATGGAAACTCTCCTGCAAGTACCGGTACAGAATCGCAAATGCAAACCTCTTTGCCCAATAACGAAGATATAAACAATGACAATACCCTGAACCAGGTAAATGCTTATTATGAATATAAAATTGATTTGAGTCCGGAGAATCTGGATAATACCAAGAAATATATTGTAGACGAAAATGATGTAACAGTAGGTATGCCCGATGGTTCATCGAAAACCGTTACATGGTATCAATTCAAGATCCCGGTAAGGGAACCCGATTTTGTGGAAGGTAATATCAGCGATTTCAGATCAATTAGGTTTATGCGCATGTATCTTACAGGGTTCAATCGTGAAGTAACTTTACGATTTGCCGAGTTGAGCCTGATACGTAGTGAATGGCGCAAATATCGCTATGTGCTTGAAGAAGGTGGTGAAGTAGTCGATGATGATATAGACCTCAGTAATGCCGAGTTTGATGTTGGAACAGTCAATGTAGAAGAAAACGGGCAGCGTACTCCCGTTAATTATGTATTACCACCGGAAGTTGATCGTGTAATTGACCCTTCAAACAGTCAGATGCGGCAATTAAACGAACAGTCTATTAGCCTGAAAGTTAGAGATTTACCCGATGGCTTTGCAAAGGCCATTTATAAGAACATTCGCTTCGATATGCGACAATACAAACGTCTGAAAATGTTCATACACGCCGAAGAGCTCGAAAATGCGGCATTAGATAACGATGAACTTTCAGTATTTGTACGCCTGGGAACCGATATAAAAGAGAACTATTACGAATATGAAATTCCCGTGGTTTTGACTCCACCCGGAAACTACACCAGTGCAGAATCAGATCGTAGAGCAGTGTGGCCCATCGAAAATGAACTCAACATTCCCCTGTCTGTTTTTACCGATGCCAAAAAAGAGCGAAACGACCTTATTGGTGATGCTGAAGCCGGGGTGAGTCTACTCACCGAGTATATTAAGCAACACCGCAAAAACACTGTAAAGGTGCGGGGTAATCCTAATCTGGCCGAAGTAGTAACTTTTACCATCGGTGTACGCAACCCTCGAGATGACCACCAAACACATTCCGGAGAAATATGGGTGAATGAACTGCGCCTGACCGAATTTGACGAAGAAGGCGGATGGGCTGCCAATGCACGTCTTACTGCCCAGCTTGCCGACCTTGGAACAGTGACCCTGGCCGGAGCTACATCAAAACCCGGATTTGGCGGTCTTGAACAAAAACTTAATGAGCGTCAGCTCAACGAAATTTATCAGTACGATGTGAACACCAGCTTACAGTTGGGGCAGTTTTTCCCTGAAGACCTGGGTGTTAAAATACCCATGTATATTGGTTATGCTGAGACTTTTACCAATCCAAAATACAATCCCCTGGCCAAAGATATTGAATTTGAGGAGTCTCTTGAGGGGTTAACCCCCTCCGAACAAGAGGAGTTGAAAAAGCTGGCCAGAAAATATAACATGCGCCGAAGCATTAATTTTACCGGGGTTCGTTTTGGTAAGCAACAGAAAGATCCACATTTCTATGATTTGAATAACTGGTCTTTTTCCTATTCCTATAATCAAGTTTACGACAGGAACGTAAACCTGGCCTACCATAACCAGCAGCAACACACCGGCTCTATAAATTATGTGTATAATAATCGCACTAAACCCTGGGAACCGTTTAAGAATACAAACCTTAACAGCAACTATTTTGGATTAATTAAGGATTTTAACCTGAATTATGCGCCCTCTCAAATGAGTTTTTCAAGTGTGGTTTCACGGAAGTATAATGAAATGAAACGTCGTAACCTGAATATCCCGGATCAGGTTTTTGAGCCTACATATGATAAAAATTTTAACTGGAACCGTAATTATGGTTTGGTTTATAACCTGGCAAAAAGCCTGAAAGTGAACTTTGATGCCAGTGCCATAGCCCGTATAGATGAGCAGGAAGGTAAGGTTGAAAGAGGGATGCCATTATATGACAAGATCAAAGATACAATAATGCGGAGCATTTATGAACTGGGGACTTTGACTCAATACAATCAAAATATTGGGATAACTTATCAACTTCCGCTGAGTAAAATTCCCGGTTTGAAATGGATTAATGCCACAGCCAGTTATACAGGAACTTACGACTGGAATAGAGGCCCGGAGTTGAATACCGATATTGAACCCGGCCATAGCATACAGAATAACAATACCATCAATGGAGGAGCCAACCTGGCTTTTGATCGGCTGTTTAAGCAATCGCAATATATTTCAGATATTCACCGGAAATTTAAAAAACCACTGGCTAAAAGATTCGACGAAAAAATTAAGTATGAGGTTACCTATGAAAAAAACAGGTTTGACCTGGAAGCGGGTGATGAACGCACCATTTTCCATAGATTAGGTACCGAAGAGGTTACTATTAAAATGACTGATGCCGAAGGGAAACCGGTTGAAGTGCGTTATGAAGTAGACGACGAAAAACGAATAATACTTAAACCCGACAAGGATTATGAAGATGTAAATTTGGTGGTCACTGGTAAGAAGCAGCGAAACCAGAGTCCATTGCAAATTATGACAGAATATCTTGTGCGTATAAGTACAGGATTAAAGTCTGCTCGAGTGGATTATACTCAGAATAACGGTTCCATTATGCATGGAATTAATAGTGCCCCAAATGCAATGGGTATGAATTTTAGCGGCAACAACCCGAGGCCGGGCTGGGAATATGTGTTTGGGTTATCAGACCCAGAGTTTATGGAAAGGGCATGGCGCAAAGGCTGGTTAGAGGAAGATATTGACTCGACAATGATAGAACCCTATACTATGACATTCCAGGAAAAAATGTCAATTAATGGTACCTATATACCTTTGAATGGGTTGGAAATTAAACTTCAGGCCCAAATGGCAAGAACACGCAATACAGATCGGTATTACTATGCCGAAGGAGGCTATGGAGATTTTGCTCCTCGGGAGCCCACTTCAGTGACCTCTATGGGTAACTGGAGTATGTCTGTATGGACCTTTAGTTCAGCCTTTGATAAGATAGATGACCGTGAATACACCAATAAAGTATATCGTGAATTTTTAAATAACCGTAAGAAAATTGCTCAGCGCCTGGCAGCCCAAAGAGCAGGAGTAAATGGATATGACCCCAATGATTTAATCGCCGGCGGTTATCCTGACGGCTATCCAGGCTATGCACAGGATGTTGTTGTGCCTTCCTTTATTGCCGCATATGTAGACGGCACAGATGCGAATAATGTGGCCTTAAATGCTGTACGGCCTATCTTTAGTCTTTTGCGACCTGATTGGCGCATAGATTACGATGGGTTTACGCAATTTGGAGTATTTAAACGCAATTTTCGCAACTTCAAGGTGCAACATAGTTACAAGGCCGTGTTTACCATGGGAGGATACACTAATAATCCAGAATGGACAGAAACACAGGATGGATTGTCTTTTATACGTAGCCAGCAGGATTCTTCGTTGTTTGTTTCTAAAAACAGTATCAGTCAAATTACCATCAGCGAGGATTTTTTGCCTTTCTTCGAGGTCAATATGACCTGGAAGAATAATATTACTACACGGTTAGCCTTTAATAAGCGACGAACTCTGAGCCTTAATACATCAAACAATAATGTTGCAGAGTCCAGACGCAGTGAAATTGTTATTGGTACCGGATTCCGCTTTGACAATCTAACTTTGGTTTTTCGTACAAGAGGAGGCGGTCAGCAAAAATTTAATAGTCCTGTGGAGCTTCGAGCCGATTTTAGTATTGCCGACGATGTAAAATATGTGCATAAGCCTAATGCTGATTTTACGGAATTGGTCGATGGTAAACTGGTATACAAATTTGGCTTTACTGCAGATTACAGGTTCTCTAAAAACCTCGAATTAAGGGGATATGTCGATTACACGATGACAGAACCTAAAATGTCGCCGCCTTATAAAACCACTGTATTCAACTTTGGCTTTAGTTTCAAGTTCAGGCTTATTGATTCCGGCTGATTATAGTTGGGCTAATAATTTCCCGGCTCTGTTCTTAAAACCCCTGCTCCCACTGTCGTAAATATGAGATATAGTGCATTTTAACTCGTGTTTCAGTTCGGGGTATTTAATGGTGAGATTAAATGCGATTTGCATGGCATGTACCCTTACTGCAGCCGGTTTTTGAATATCTTGCATCCAGTTGAATGCTGCATTGAGTATCATGCTTTCGTGGGCTTCGGGAATTTCTGTAAGGGAAAGAATCTTTCCTAACATGCGCTGCGAGGGCTCATGGGTCAATGTTGGGTAGTGTTGGGCAATTTTTACAAGGTATTGTTTTTTAATATGACTGTTTGTAACACATATTTCTTCGAAAATCCAGCATGCTCTCCACCGCAGCGGATCATCTTCCATGGTGAGCCATTGCCATAGTTGTTTGAGTATGGCTGGATCCCTGGTGGCAATATCCGCAACAAATAATTTTGTTTCTTGCGACAGGTTGTAAAGCAGCAATTCTTTAATCTCACGTGTATTCATGCTTAGGAACGGTTAATGGAAAGATTTAAAAACAATTTCTACGCGTTTGCCTGTGTCATCTATATAATCTAAGTGGTTAATATTTTGTTGACGAGCAATATGTTATACAATAATAAGTTTAAATTTAGGTTTTTGCAAGCAATCGGTCAGCCGGCTTATACTGCTTTGACGAATAAAAAGGTGATCATCCCTGGAGGTTTGATGGCTATGATCACTATTCAACCATAATTAGTTTTTAATGCAAAGCCCTATCTTTGAGTAAAATTTTACACTATGGGTGATATTTCAATAATTGGCGCTGCTGAGCATAACTTAAAAAATATTGATCTTCGAATTCCCAGGGGAAAATTAACTGTCATAACCGGGGTGTCCGGAAGTGGCAAGAGCAGTTTAATAAGAGATGTGCTGCAGCGGGAAGGCCAGCGCATGTACCTTGAAACATTTTCGGCATACACCCGGGCTAAATTAGGGAAAGTAAGACCAGCTCATGTAAAAAATATAGCGGGATTGATGCCTGTGCTAAGCGTGGGGCAAACTCATGTGCAGGCCAACAGGCGCTCTACAGCAGGAACTTTTAGCGATGTGCTGCCATTTTTACGGCAATTATTTTCACGTTACAACGATCAGGGCTTGTTGCTCTCGCGTAATCAGTTTTCTTTTAACACAGAACAAGGATGGTGTTACCATTGCAAAGGATTAGGTATTGAGGAATATATAGATTCTGATAAAATAATCGATGATTCTGATAAAAGTCTCAGAGCGGGCACCCTTAAAATTACTTTGCCCAATGGTTACACTATTTACTCACAGGTAACTATTGAAGAGCTCAACAAAGTGTGCAGGGCCCACGGTTTTGATGTGGATACCCCATGGAAGCAACTCAATGCTGATCAGCAGCATGTAGTGTTATACGGAAGTCAAAAGGTGAAGGTGCTGTATGGCAAGCATTCCCTTGAATCCCGGATGAAATGGTCTGGAATGACTGCCAAACCCCGCGATGAGGGCTTCTATAAAGGAATTATTCCGGTAATGGAAGAAATATTACAACGCGACCGGAATGACAATATTTTAAAATTTGTATCATGGCGTAAATGTCCTGTGTGTGAAGGGACGCGCCTTAATAAAACTGCACGTAGAGTAACCTGGCATAAAAATAGTTGGGCTTTTTATGAGAACTTATCGTTTAGCGAACTCCATCGAACTATTTGCGAAATAAGGAATACTGAAAGAGGCGAGCAAGCATTAGTAAATAATCTTAAAGCGCGTCTTAAGCAATTGGTTACATTAAGTGTAGGTCATATTGCTCCTGCAAGATTAAGCGAAACATTATCTCAGGGCGAGCTGCGTCGTATGCGTTTGGCTCAGCTCAATTATAATGGGCTCACCGGAGTGCTCTACCTTTTCGATGAGCCTTCAATTGGGCTACACCCGAGAGATGTGCATACGCTCATAGAAACTATGTACAGGCTAGTAAATCATGGCAATACCGTTGTGGTTGTGGAGCATAATGAGTCTGTTATACGCTCGGCACAAAGTCTGATAGAACTTGGGCCAGGTGCCGGCCGGGAGGGAGGTAATTTGGTTTTTTCCGGAACGCCGGCACAACTAATGCAAAACAAAGTAAAAGAGAGCCCAACTGCCAAGTCCTTAACCGATAAGCCAAATTTTAAAAAGAATGGTCATGACGCAAATTTGGTGGAAACTTTTGATATAGCTATCAATAAAGCCCATAACATAGAAAATCAGAAGTTTACGTTTGCTCGTAATCGATTAAATGTCATTACTGGAGTTTCCGGAGCAGGTAAGAGTACCCTGGTACATTTTGGTTTACTCGATAATACGGAATTTGACGAAGTGATTTTTGTAGATCAGAAACCAGTCGGAAGAACCTCCAGGAGCAATCCTGCTACTTACACGGGTTTGTTTGATGAGTTAAGGAAGCTTTTTGCACAAACACCTATTGCTAAACAAAAAGGGTTGAAACCCGGTGATTTTTCCTTTAACAATAAAAATGGGCAGTGTCAGGCTTGTGGTGGTTCAGGAACCTTGACTACCGGAATGCATATTTTTGAAGATCTGGTGCAACCCTGCCCGGTTTGTAAAGGAGCCCGTTATAATAACCGTATCCTTGAGGTTCATTATCATGGACGTAGTATCGACGATGTATTGCAAATGGACGTACAGGCGGCACTTGCTTTTTTTGAAGACCTACCGCGCATAAAAACACACCTTCAAATTCTTAAGGATTTGGGTTTGGGATATTTGCAACTCGGGCAGCCCTCCACCACCTTGTCTGGTGGCGAAGCACAGCGTATAAAACTGGCAAAAAATCTTTACCAAAAACACAGGGGTGAATTGCTTTACATACTCGATGAACCTACGACAGGATTACATGCATCAGATATTAGGCTTTTAATGGGCGCATTGTCCGGGTTTATTAAAAATGGGCATACCCTGGTAATTGTTGAGCACGATGAGCAGGTTGTACGTCAGGCCGACTGGATTGTTGATTTGGGCCCCGAAGGAGGTAGCAATGGTGGCCAGTGTTTGTTTTGCGGTCCGGTAGATAAGTTTTTAGCAGAAAATAACTCTCCTACACAAAAGGCCCTTAAAAAGACCAAAGAATTAATTTTAAGAGTAGAAAAGCCAGTTGATTTGCCGGCTATTAAACTACATGACATCACTACGAATAATTTAAAGCACATTAACCTTGAGGTTCCGGTGAATCAGATACTCGCCATTACGGGCAGGTCCGGAAGCGGAAAAACATCACTGTTAATGGATACTTTGCATTCAAAAGGGCAGCATATTTTTACTGAGAACCTTTCTGGCTACCGTCGGTTGCAAATGAAATTTGGCCTTGCCGCAAAAGTTGGGGAGGTGCACAGTATAACGCCAACTGTAGCTGTTGGTGCAGGACTGCACAAACCTGACATTAAAGCTACAGTTGCGTCGGCAAGTGGTTTGTATGATTTATTACGGCTTTTGTTTGCACGTTTTGCCCATCATCCTGAGGGCAAGCAGGCCTCTGCTGCAGATTTTTCTGTGTCCAATGAGTTTTCGGTCTGTGAAGCATGCGAAGGCACAGGTTTAAGAAAAGTTTGTGATGAAGCACAAGTCATTGTAAATCCAAACCTCCCCTTGTTTGAAGGTGCCCTGGGTGAGCATAAAACTGTGGTGTATTTTACTTCAGCTCAAAATAAGTATCGGTGGTTACTCAAAGCTATGGCTACCGGCAATAGTATAAATATAAATCAGACGTGGAGTAAATTAACCAAAAGCGAGCAAAATAAAATTTTATACGGTACGGGACAACAAGAATATGTTGCCAGCTGGCCATACAAGCGCAAGAATAACCGGGGCGTATACGAATTTTCCGGTCAGTGGCTCGGCCTATGTCATTTAATTGAAGCGGAGTATCGCAATCATTTCCCTTCAAAAAGAGGTAAAGCGGCCATGGAATTGCTTATGGATGTGCATTGCGAAAAGTGCAAAGGTTATCGGTTAAATGAAGCCATGCTTGAGTATAAATTTGGTGATTATCATATGGGCCAGATGATGACACTTACCATTAGTAAGCTTTTAAGTGCTACAAAACTACCTGTCTACAAGCAGGTTTCAGAGGCCCTTTTACAACAGATAAAAGAAAAGTTGCAATTTTTGATTGGTGCAGGGTTGGGCAATTTGCCTTTAGGAAGGCCCGCCGCATGGTTATCTACAGGAGAAAGAAAGTGGATTCGGTTAAGCAGCCTTTTGTCAGCATCCTTAAGTGGTATGTGCATAATCCTTGATGAGCCTTCATTTGGATTGGACAATCACGGAAGGTATCATCTTGCGAAGGCATTAGAAAAAGCCCGATTACGCAGTAATACCATCATCTTTAGCGATCACTACCCGGAAATGTTAGAAACAGCAGATCGTATTGTGGAAATAGGCCCCGGTAGCGGTAAGGCCGGCGGTGAGATTGTACAGGATATAACGAATGAAGATGGACTGAGTGAAATAATCAGCAAAAAATCATCTGCGCTGCAAGTGAAGCAAATAAGACAATTGAAACCCCGGCATGACCTGCTCAAAATTTCCGGGATTGCTCAACCTTTATACCACCATGCAATGAATTGCATTACCGGGCCAATGGGTTCCGGCAAGACACGCTTGATACTGCATATTTCCACGGTTTTGGAGCAGGCAAAAGATAGCTCCGTGGTTTATGCTGAAGGAAATGTGAGCAGCAACCCGGCACGAAGCTCAATTGCCACACGATCCAATATTTTAAATGATTTGAAAATGGCTTTTTCAAAAACTATTGATGCTCAGAAAAATGGCTTAAAAGCAGCTGACTTTGGTTTTAATAATAAAAAATATCAGTGCACTAAATGTAAAGGTTTAGGCAGGGTGAAAACATCCCTGGATTTTCTTCCGGATGTTACAGAGGTTTGCCCTGAATGTGATGGCACCAGATACAAACCCGAAATTTTACATTATACTTTTGAGGGTGAACACATAGCGCAGTGGCTCTCTAAAACCTTGCACGACCTTGATAAAGCAGGTTTTTGGTCAGTCAAAAGCGGCACCTTTATAGATTTTGCGAAAGCAGTAAACCTTGAATATTTAACAGGCAACCGTGATTTCGCTTCATTGTCAGCGGGTGAGAAACAGCGTCTAAGTATTGTAGAAAAACTTATTGATGTAGGTAACAAACCATCTGTGATTTTATTTGACAACCCTACAGAAGGCTTAGATCCTGAGAATGTAATGCAAATAATCCGTTTTTTTGATGGCTTAATTAAAAAGGGACATACCGTTATAGTTGCCGATAACAACCCCTTAATAAGCTACAATGCAGAACAGGTTATTAAGCTCTGATTTGTTAAAAGGTTAAAATCATATTAAAATAGCGTTGAATTATACATAAACTTCCAACGATCGTTTTAAATTTGCACTAAATATTCAAACACACGATTATGACGCGTAAAATAGGTGGATTACTTGTACTGATAATATCATTTATTGTTTATTTACTTACCCTGGAGCCCACAACAAGCATGTGGGACTGTAGTGAGTTTATTGCTTGTGCTTATGGCCTGGAAGTGGGGCATGCCCCGGGTGCGCCTGTGTTCATGCTGTTGGGCCGGTTTTTTAGTATTTTTGCGCCCGATCCTTCGCTGGCTGCTTTTATGGTTAACCTGCTGTCAGCTACTGCCAGTGCATTTACAATATTTTTCTTGTTTCATACCATTTATTGGTTCGGGCAAAAGCTTGTACAGCAAACAAGTAACAATTTTACAACGTCATATTTACAACGTATACTTACCATGGCAGCCTTCCTTGGTGCCATGAGTTTTGCATTTACCGATACATTCTGGTTTTCGGCCGTAGAAGGTGAAGTGTACGCCACATCTTCGCTATTTACAGCAGTGGTTTTCTGGAGTGTTATCCGTTGGGAACAGGATGATTCTCAATATGCAAATCGCTGGTTACTGCTTATTTTCTTTCTCCTTGGACTTTCAGTAGGTATTCACCTGCTTAACTTGCTTGCACTGCCAGCTGTGGCACTTGTTTATTATTTTAAAAAATACGAATCTTCTACTCGTGGCATAATCGTTACACTTGGCTTGTCTGTGTTGTTAATGGTAATCATAATTTTTGGGCTTATTCCCGGAGTTGTTGGTTTTACAGCTTATGCAGACAGGCTTTTTGTAAATACATTTGGCTTGCCTGTTTACACAGGGGCTATTCTCTTTATACTTCTTTTGACTGGAGGCGTTGTGTATGCCATTCATTATTATCGTAAAAAAGGTAAAGTGGTCCTGCATTTTATTGCCCTGGCTTTTGCGCTTTGGCTGGCCGGGTACAGTAGCTTCAGCATGCTTATCATCCGTTCCAATCAACAACCATACATCGATATCAATAATGTGGAGAATATATACGGGCTTGTAGATTATCTAAATCGTGAGCAATATCCGAAACGTCCATTATTTTATGGAAATAACTATAATTCACCACTCATAGATGCAGAAGAACGGTATACTTATAAACTTTATCAGGGTAAGTACGTGAAGGACCTGCTTGTGCCTGAATACAAGTTTAATGAAAAAACAAAAACATTCTTTCCACGCATGGCCAGTCTGGATCCCGGGCATGCACGATTGTACGAAAAATGGATTGACATTAAAGGTCGCAAGGTACGCGTTCAGGGACGTGATGGCAATATGAAAACTATTAACGTGCCCACATTTGGAGATAACCTCCGGTTTTTCTTTAAATACCAGTTAGGTTACATGTATGGACGCTACTTTATGTGGAATTTTGCCGGCCGGCAAAACAATATTCAGGGTACAGGTGAGAAATTACATGGTAACTGGCAAAGTGGAATAGATTTTATCGATAATGCACGTCTAATTCCTGAAGAGGAAATGCCCAATCACCTTAAAAACAATAAGGCATCGAATGCATACTATCTCCTGCCATTATTGCTCGGTTTATTGGGACTTATATATCAATGGCGTAAAGATAAAAACAATGCACTGGTCGTAATTACATTCTTTTTACTTGCCGGCGCAGCGATTGTTTTTTATTTGAATGAAATTCCGCGTACACCGCGTGAACGTGATTATGCTTTCGTGGGTTCATTCTATGTTTTTGCCATTTGGATGGGTTTGGGTGCTCTGCAACTACTCACTTTGGTGAGAAAGACCCCCTATGCCAAATTCTATAGTATAGCGGCATTTCTTGCAATAGCTGCTTTGGTCCCCGCAAATCTGTTGAGTGAAAACTATGACGATCATGACCGTTCCGGACGATACACAACGCGCGCTCATGCAAGCAATATGTTATCGTCTTGTCAACCCAACGCCATTATGTTTACCGCTGCAGATAACGATTCCTATCCAGTATGGTACATGCAGGAGGTAGAGGGTTACAGAACAGATGTTTTACCTATTCTAAAAACATTTTTGCCAACTAATTGGTATATCAGACAGCTCCATACCAACTTTGTACAGCGCGGATTAGTGGAAACTACATTTAGAGGAGAAGATTTTCTGGCAGGTAAAAATATGAATGTGCCGGTTATGGAAAAACGCAAGAAACCTGCTACTGCCCAACAAGTTGTTGATTTTGTAAAGAGTGAAAAAACGCAGACAAAGGTAGGCTACGGCGATGGTTCGCGCCGGAACTATATCCCTGTAAAGAATATTACCTTACCTGTTAACAAAGAAAATTTTATCCAAACAGCCGATGGCTATGAATTTAACCGCGACAGTGTGCCTTCTGAAATTCAATTCAGAATAAATGCCCAGTCGCTCAGTGCCGATGAACTGATTATTCTGGATATTCTTGCCAATAATGATTGGGAGCGGCCGCTTTATTTCCTTAACAGTAATATGGTCAGCAATTTGGGCTTAGCGCCATATGTGCATCGCGAAGGCATGCTATACAGACTGATGCCGTTTAGAAATAACGATCCGGATTTCTCCAATGCCAATTATCAATATGACCTTATTAAGAATAAGTTCCAATGGGGTGGTGTTACAAACGATATTTATCTCGACTGGACTAATGTGAGAATGTACTATACTTTCGATTACAGAGGTATGTTTGCAGATGTTGCCAGACTCCTGGCCTCTGAAAACGAGAACAAGAAAGCAGTTGAGGTGCTGGATAAAGCCATGGAAGTTGTACCCACATCCAAAGTACCCTGGAGTTATAAGGGACATAATTTGTTTGATGCCTATCTTAAAGCTGATGACAAGCAAAAAGCAAAAGAACTGTTATCAGAATTACGTGCCGATCTTGATGCGTATTTTATAATGTATAAAAACCTGCCATCAGATAAAAGAGAAGGTGTTGCTATGGAGGTATATCAAAAATTGTATCTCCTGAGAGAGCTTTACAATAAATCGAAAGATACATTCCCGCAGGAGGCCAATGAAATGATGCAGCGTTTTGGGGAAATTAATGCCTCAGTACGGCAGGACTTGTAGAAGTATTTTTTTTTAGGGTATCCTGAATGTTGCGGCCAAAGTGCACAGTGTCTTGTAGTTTTTGTTCTAAAGTATCTGCAGAATAATAGGCACCTTGCTTTGGAGGTAGTTGCGGGTTAACCACCAAAAAACTTAATAAAATCAGTGCTACAAGGCTTAACTTGCATATGGTGCAATTTCCTAAAGAATCAATACTTATAAATCCCTGTTGAGTGGTATTGGGCGCTATGTGTTTTATTCTGTTAGCTTTCATGGAGCTTCAGCCTTTATAAAACATATTTTCTGATCGATTCTATTATAAATACGTGGAGAAAATTAAAATATTGTAGACTTTTCGCAAACGTTTGCGGTATTACTTATAAGGTGTGATTTATTTTGCTGAAATACAAAGTTTTATAATATTTTTTATTTATATAATAGTGTTTTTTTCTTTCCTGTTTTTCTTGCCTTTTATTATAAAGGATTATATTTGTTTGTGTCATGATTATAGAAAATTGTATCTGAATTTATACTTATGTTGCCGGAAAAGACTCGACCCGAGTGGAAAATGCTTGTAACAGGAGAAAAGGAATATCCTCTGAAAAATTTCGTTTTGCAATTAATAGTAAACCAAACTGCAAAAGATATTAAATCCGGTAAACTTTCTGTCGAAAAAGCTGTCGATGATATTTATGCGCTATGTCTGAAATATAAGCATGCTGTGATGCAGGATATGGAAACGATTTTTAATTCTTAATTGAAATGGCTAACCAACTATATACAGTAGAGAAAGTAACAAAAATGATTAAACAGGGGAGAATACTCCTGCTCGCAGGTGATGAATATCAACTCGACCAGTTGCCTGATGGTAAATGGGTTGGGGGTACCATACCCTATTTTATGACAAAAGATGGTGGTACGTTCACACAGGAATTAATTTATGTAAATGACATCACCGATCAAATTACTGATTTTGAGATAAAACATTACGACTCAAAAAATATACATCACATTGTTGAGCAAAGTTTTGACAATGGATTTTCAATTCTAATTTTACCTGGGTTAACCGATGTTTGGTCAAAATATGCCCTCGAATCTCCCGGATGGGAGAATATTTATATAAACCCCGTAGTTGGTTGGGTGTGTGGCGTTAGATATGAAGATTTTGGGGAAATTAAACCTAAAACTTATGCAGGCAACAAATCTTTTACCAATCAAGCCGTTGTAATGCATGCTAAACTTCCAAATGATAAGGTGGCAAGAGTTGAAATCATTAATGTCTATGAACAGGGTAATGGCGATGAAATTTATTTTGAAGAAAAAGGGTTCGGTAATAATGAATGTCTCATAAAAGGGAAACGGCATAATTTATATCAATACCTAAAAGAAAACAATATAGACGAAACGCTGCCGCTTGTAGCCAATTATTCAGGCGCCAATATTAATGTAGGATCAATTTGGGAGAAAAATAAAAAACGGGCAGACTTGTTTGCCCCTGTTTTTCCTGATACGGCTTACAAAGTTGCCAAACCCAGAGACTTTGATTATGCCCGTGAGTTTCAGTCTCATATTTCCAAAGAGCAAAGCAGGACAAAGATTGTTTTTTCTTGCAATTGTCTGTTTAATTATGTGAATTTTGGGCTTGAGGGAACAAACATTGCTGATGTTTCAGGTCCTGTGACATTTGGCGAAATTGCGTATCATGTAGTCAATCAAACTTTTGTTTATCTGGTTATCGAATAAGCGCAGATTTTAAAGCCCCGCTATTTTTTTAATTTCATTCAGCTTGTTTAAAGCTTCTACAGGCGTAAGGTTATTGACGTCTAATTGCGATATCTCATCCCTGATTTGTTGAAGTACCGGATCATCAAGTTGGAAAAAGCTTAATTGCATGCCTTCGCGGTTTTGCGTAATTTCTTCTGTAGGCATTCCCATGCCTTTTTCGTTTCGGGCTTCTTCCAATTCTTTTAGAATTTTCTCGGCCCGCTGAACTACAGATGGCGGCATGCCGGCCATTTGCGCTACGTGAATGCCGAAGCTGTGTGCGCTGCCACCACGTACAAGTTTTCGCAAAAACACAATTTTATTGTTCACCTCGCGCACCGAAACATTGAAGTTTTTAATGCGCTTAAAGGTTTTTTCCATCTCATTAAGCTCGTGATAATGGGTGGCAAAAAGTGTTTTGGCATTATGTTTCGGATGTTCATGCAGGTATTCTACAATGGCCCAGGCCAATGAAATTCCATCATAAGTGCTTGTGCCCCGGCCCAGTTCATCGAGCAGTACAAGGCTGCGCGACGAGATATTATTTAAAATGCTTGCTGCTTCATTCATTTCGACCATAAAAGTCGACTCTCCGGCTGAAATATTATCTGATGCGCCAACTCGTGTAAAAATTTTATCTACTACACCAATTTCTGCTTTCTCGGCAGGTACAAACGAACCTACCTGCGACAGAAGCGTAATTAATGCCGTTTGTCTAAGTAAAGCTGATTTTCCGGCCATGTTGGGTCCGGTGATGATGATGATTTGTTGTTCTTTATCATTCAGCAAAACATTGTTGGCAATGTATTCCTCGCCAGCTTCCATTTGTGTTTCAATTACCGGATGTCTGCCCCGGGTAATTTTAATTTCGTTCCCTTCATTAATCTCCGGGCGTTTATAGTTATTGTCAACAGCCAGTCTTGCAAATCCCATGAGCACATCTATGCGAGCCAAAAGCACGGCATTCATCTGGATTTGAGAAACATAATCGCCCATGGCAATTACAAGCTCATTAAAAAGCCTTGTTTCAAGCGATAATATTTTTTCTTCGGCTCCCAGAATTTTGGTTTCAAATTCCTTGAGTTCTTCGGTGATATAGCGCTCTGCACTTACAAGCGTTTGTTTCCGGATCCATTCTTCCGGAACCTTGTCCTTGTGTGTATTGCGAACCTCAATGTAATATCCAAAAACATTGTTGTAAGCAATTTTTAGTGAGGATATGCCTGTTCTTTTGATTTCACGCTCCTGCATTTCGTTCATGTAGGTACGTGCCGATTGTGACAAACCCCGTAGTTCATCCAATTCTGCATTCACTCCCTCGGCAATTACATTGCCCTTGTTTACCTGTGCAGGAGGATCTTCCTGAAGTTCTTTTTCAAGGCGTTCTCTAATGGATTTACAAACGTTTATTTGTTCCCCAATTTTGCGCAGGTTAGCGTCCTCTGCATTATCGCAAATCTGCTTAACAGGCTCAATGGCTTGCAAAGAACCTCTAAGTTGCGACACCTCTCTTGGCGAAATGCGCATTACAGCCACCTTGGAAATCAATCGCTCAATGTCTCCAATTTTTCTGATGTGCTCTTCCAGTTCATTGTGTACTTCTCCATTTTCAATGAAATATTGCACAATGTCGAGGCGCTCGGCAATAGGTCCCGAATGCTTTAGCGGTAGGGCAAGCCATCGTTTCAAAAGCCTCGATCCCATGGGCGAAACCGAACGGTCAACCACATTAATAAGCGATTTCCCGCCTTCCTGCATGGAGTTGAATATTTCCAGGTTACGTATGGTAAAACGGTCAAGCCAAACGTATTTTTCTTCATCGATTCTGGAAATGCCGGTGATGTTCTTTGTATTGTTATGCTGTGTGGCTTCAAGGTAATGTAATATTGCCCCGGAAGCTAATATGCCCCGGTCAAGCCCTTCTATGCCGAATCCCTTTAAAGAAGTTGTTTCAAAATGATTCAGCAATCTTTCCCTTGCTGTTGTATATTCATAAATCCATTCATCAAGCGGGTATAAATAATGCCTGGACCCAAAAGTCTCGTAAAACTGTTCTTTTTTTTGCTTTTCGTAAAGCACTTCTTTGGGGCCAAAACTTTGCAGGAGCTTGTCAATATATTCAAAGTTACCCTCTGCTGTGTAAAATTCGCCGGTCGAAATGTCCAGAAATGCAATTCCGGCTATGGTTTTATCTATAAATACTGATGCCAGGAAGTTATTCTCTTTGTGCTCAAGTACATTGTCGTTTAAAGAAACACCCGGTGTAACCAGTTCTGTTACACCTCTTTTTACGATTTTTTTCGTTAGCTTCGGATCCTCTAGCTGGTCGCATATTGCCACACGCTGCCCTGCACGCACAAGCTTAGGTAAATAATTATCCAGTGCATGATGCGGAAACCCGGCTAATTCAACATAAGATGCCGACCCGTTGGCTCTTTTGGTCAAAGTAATACCCAGTATTTCAGATGTTTTTATTGCATCTTGCTCGAATGTTTCATAAAAATCACCAACTCTGAAAAGCATTATGGCATCAGGATATTTGTTTTTGACCTGATAGTATTGCTTCATTAATGGCGTTTGTACTGCTTTGCTTCCCAATTGAATAATCTGTTTATGCGTTTCTACTTTAGCCTGAACTTACAAAAATACAACTTCAAAGGACTAAAAACGATTAACCTCTGGAGAGGTTTTCAATAGTTATTCACATTTTTTTGTTATAAAAATTTAGACTGAATTTAAATATCAACCACGAAAGATTAATGAGTTTGTGTTATTTGCTGACTGTTAGTTTTTTAACTTTATCGGCAAACTGCAGTTATTCGTCGAATTTATTTTTTGGTTGAAAAAATTTGTAGGGAAATAAAAAAGGTCTACTTTTGCAACGCTTTCGAATAAGCAAGAGGTGCCATAGCTCAGTTGGTAGAGCACAGGACTGAAAATCCTGGTGTCCCTGGTTCGATCCCGGGTGGCACCACCCGAAAAGACGGAGATTTTTCTTCGTCTTTTCTTTTTTATATTAAATAACACAGCTTATACCCTATGTGTGTTTATCTTATTGAATCCATTGAATCGGGTTGGAGATATATCGGGCAAACCCAAAACCTTCAGGAAAGAATTAAACGGCACAATTCCCAACAGGAAAAATCTACGAAACGTCATGCCCCATTTAAAATCCTGGGATACATTACTGTAAAAAATCGGAAAGAAGCTTTACAATTAGAACTTTAGCTGAAGCGTATGAAACTCCGAGAAGGTCAATACAAATATTTCCTTGAAAATGGAATGACGGTGACTGAAAATCATGATGTTCCTGGCTCCGAAAAATAGAAATCTTTGATTTCGTGATTTTTCGAGAGTCCACGAATTACCTTACAAATCGCAGATTTGTGTAATTCGGGATTCGATCCCGGGTGGCACCACCCGAAAAAGGCGAAGTTTATGCTTCGCTTTTTTTGTTTATCAGCTTTTTTTATAATGGAGAAATGTTACGATCCGGAATGTTAGAATCAATATCCGGCTATTCAACTAAAAAAATCCTGATATTTCAATATATTTGCAGTAAAATAAAATAGAAACATATGTTAGAGAAGATTAACAAAGCAGCAAAATTTGTAAAAGAAAAAATTGATGGTACACCAGAAGTAGGTATTATCCTGGGTAGTGGCTTAGGAAACCTTGGTAACCGCATTGAGAATAGTGTAAAAATTCCATATGGAGATATACCGGGTTTTCCTGTTTCAACAGTTGAAGGGCACTCCGGACAATTGATTTTTGGTGATCTTGGCGGCAAAAAGGTGGTAGCCATGCAAGGTCGTTTTCATTACTATGAGGGGTACGAAATGGACCAGCTCACCTTGCCGGTTCGCGTAATAAAGCAATTGGGCGCCAGTACATTGTTTGTTTCAAATGCTGCAGGTGGTTTAAATCCTGAATTTAATGCCGGTGATATGATGATCATCGAAGACCATATTAATTTTTTCCCACAAAACGCACTACGTGGTAAAAATATCAACGAACTCGGTCCACGTTTCCCGGATATGAGCGAACCATACAATCAGAACATGATTAAAATGGCTGAAGACATTGCCAAAAAAGAAGATATTACACTTCAAAAAGGGGTATATGTCGGCAGCAGTGGTCCTACGCTCGAAACTTCATCAGAATATAAAATGTTCAGAATTTTAGGTGCCGATGCTACTGGCATGTCAACTGTGCCAGAAGTTATTGTTGCAGTACATATGGACATGAAAGTGTTCGGTATGTCTGTAATTACAAATGTTTCAGAACCCGCAGATCCGGATAAAGGCACCACTCATGATGAGGTGCAGGATGTGGCAGGAACAGTTGAACCCCAAATGACTAAAATTTTCACCAAATTAATTGAACAAATTTAAAGGCTTTTTTGCTTCCAATTTGTTTGTAGTTTGGGTATTTAGCATGGTATTTGTTTTAGATATCATGCTGCAATTGGTTGGTGCTCAAAAACCAACAAGTAATTTAAAACTTGAAACACATGAACAAAAAAGTAATGTTGATGATTCTCGATGGATGGGGAATCGGGAAAAAAGATAAATCTGATGTAATCTATAACTCCCGTACGCCAAATATGGATAATCTCACAAAGCAATATCCTAATGCACAATTACAGGCATCAGGTAAAAATGTGGGATTACCAGAAGGTCAGATGGGTAACTCCGAAGTTGGCCATTTAAATATTGGCGCAGGAAGGGTAGTATATCAGGATTTGGTAAAAATTAATCAAGCTGTAAAAGACCGCTCCATTGAGCAGAACGAAGAAATAGTGAAAGCCTGGCAATATGCCAAAGAAAATAATAAGGCCGTTCATTTTGTGGGACTGGTCTCTGATGGTGGTGTACACTCGTCAAACAAGCATCTTTATAAACTTGCCCAAATGGCAAACGATGCCGGCATAAAGGACATCAATATTCATGCACTTACTGATGGCCGCGACACCGATCCCAGAAGCGGAAAAGGTTTTATACAGGAACTGCAACAGGAAATCGAGGGAACTAATGCCCGAATTGCCTCCATCGTTGGACGGTACTATGGTATGGATCGCGATAAACGATGGGAGCGTATAAAGCTCGCCTATGATCTTTATGTACATGGTAAAGGTGAAACCTTTAAAAACCCCGTTGAAGCCATGCAGGCTTCTTATGATAACGGAGTGACTGATGAATTTATAAAACCGGTTGTCATTGCCAATGATAATAACGAGCCTACAGGAACCATTGAAGAAGGTGAAGTAGTATTGTGTTTCAATTTCCGTACAGACAGACTGCGCGAAATGACTATCGTACTTACTCAGCAGGATATGCCTGAACACGATATGAAAACCATGCCACTGTATTACTTAACCCTGACCCGCTACGACGATAGCTTTAAAAATGTGCATATCCCATTCGATAAAGAGAATCTTAAAGATACTATGGGTGCGGTGTTGGAAAGGGCAGGTAAAAAACAAATTCGTATTGCAGAAACAGAAAAATATGCTCATGTAACCTTTTTCTTCTCCGGTGGACAGGAAAAAGAGTTCGAGAATGAAAAACGCATTCTTATTCCTTCTCCCAAAGTAGCAACTTATGATATGCAACCCGAAATGAGTGCCTACAAGGTGAAAGATGCCATAGTAGAGGAATTGCATAAAGCAGAAACTGATTTTGTGTGTCTCAATTTTGCTAATGGCGATATGGTGGGGCATACCGGTGTGTATGAGGCAATTAAAAAAGCCGTAGAGGCAGTAGATGAATGTGTGGGTGAGGTTGTAGACGCTGCCCGCGAGAATGACTACGAGCTGGTAATTATTGCTGACCATGGAAATGCCGATAATGCCGTGAATGCGGATGAAAGTCCAAATACAGCACACTCACTTAATGCAGTACCCATTATTGTGGTGAGTGATCGCATAAAAAAAGTTAATAATGGTATACTGGCCGATGTTACCCCAACTATTCTTAAAATGATGGGCTTGCCACAGCCTGAAGCAATGACGGGTAAAGCACTTGTAGAATGAAAGCTGAGCCTGTAACGATGCTTGAGATAGATAAAACATTAGTGAGCCTCGACTTGCTTGAAAAACAATTTCACTGTGACCTTGAAAAATGTCATGGTGCGTGTTGTGTTGTTGGTGACTCGGGGGCTCCTCTCGAAATGCAGGAGAAGGAAAAAATAGCCGATGCGTATCCTTTGGCCAGACAGTTTATGACCGCTGAAGGAATTAAAGCAGTTGAGCAACAGGGATGGTATGTAGTAGACGAAGATGGAGACACTGTTACACCGCTAATGAATGACGGAGCGTGTGCCTACATATACAACGAAAATGGAATTACTTTCTGTGCCATCGAAAAAGCATGGATGGAAGATTTAATAAGTTTCCGTAAGCCGGTATCGTGCCATTTGTATCCGGTGCGAATTACCGAATACAAATCTTATGATGCTGTAAATTACGAAAAAAACAAGATTTGTAAAGCTGCACTTAAAAAAGGTACAAAAGAGCAAATTTACCTTTACCAGTTTCTAAAAGATTCATTGATTAGAAAATATGGATCTAAATGGTATGATGAACTAGAATTAAATGCCCAAATGTGGGAGCAAAATAAACATGAAGAACAATAAATATCAGCATAAAGCGTTTTGCATAATTTAAACCGGGGATTGATGGAAAAACTAGTTTTTGGGATAATTATTATACTTTTTTTCGGACTAAACAATACAATTGCCCAGGAAATGGTGAATCCCAAAGATGACTTTTTGTATGACGGCAAGTATTTCGACCCATACAGTCCTTATGTAACCATTGGGGCAGGATACGGAATGAATTTTGAGCAGCAGGAAGGAGAGCAAAACATTGCTGTTGATTTCCACATGAATTTTGAAAATATAGCAACCAACCTTGGATATTTCTCATCCACGGACCGTTTTCTAAATGGGAGCGGGGGACTCAGACAATATCCTTCGCGGCAGCGTTTGCACGATATTCACCTTGGAGCAGGTTGGCGCCACGAACGGTTGAAGCATAATTTTGCTGTTTATGCGGGTGCATCTTTTGCTGCTGGCCGCACACCAACAGTAACCGATGAAGGCATTGACGCTTTTATTATTCGCAGAACTCCGGGTCTGTATCTTCAAGCTCATTATTCCCACAAACCCGTATATGATGTGGGTTATGGTGCTACGCTATATTTTGCCTATAGCCGTTTTTTTAAAATAGTTGGGGTTCAGGCACATATTTTCTTATCTTCAGCCTTCAAAGCTTATAACCGATAAATTATCATATTATGGAAAATTTAAAGCAATACATCGAAGACAACAAACAGCGTTTTTTAGACGAACTGTTTGACTTAATTCGCATTCCCAGTATTAGCTCCCTTGCGGAGCACAAGCAGGATATGTACAAAGCAGCAGAGCTTTGGAAAAAATATTTGCTTGATGCCGGTGCCGATGAAGCACGAATTTACGACACCGAAGGTCATCCAATTTTATATGCCGAAAAAATAATTGACCCTAAAAAACCAACGGTTTTGGTATATGGTCACATGGACGTGATGCCCGTTGATCCTATCGATTTGTGGAAGTCACAGCCCTTTGAGCCGGAAATTCGCGATGGTAAAATTTATGCACGCGGCGCTGACGATGATAAAGGCCAGGCATTTATGCACACCAAGGCTTTTGAGTTTATGGTAAAAACCAATCAATTGCCCGTGAATGTAAAATTCATGATCGAAGGTGAAGAAGAAATCGGATCACCAAACCTTACAAAATGGTGCGCTGAATATAAAGACATGCTCGAGGCAGATATCATTCTGGTAAGCGATACCGGCATGATTGCCCAGGATGTGCCTTCTATTACAACAGGCCTTCGTGGACTTACTTATCTGCAAATAGAAGTAACCGGACCTAACCGCGACTTGCATTCTGGTTTGTTTGGCGGTGCTGTGGCTAACCCACTGAATGTTTTGGCCGATATTATTTCAAAAATGACAGACGAGGATAACCGTGTAACTATTCCCGGATTTTACGACGATGTGCTGGAAGCTACCGATGAAGAGCGTAAGAAATTAAATCAGGCACCCTTCAGCAAAGAGGAATACAAAAAAGCAATTGATGTAGAAGAGCTTGATGGTGAAAAAGGCTATACTACAATCGAGCGCACCGGAATCAGACCTACATTTGACCTTTGTGGTATGTGGGGTGGATACACAGGCGAAGGTGCCAAAACAGTATTGCCTTCAAAAGCCTATGCTAAACTTTCAAGTCGCCTTGTTCCCAATCAGGATCATGAGAAGATTGGTAAAATGATTAAAGACCATATTGAAAAAATTGCTCCAAAATCAGTGAAAGTGGAAGTTAAACCACTACACGGTGGGCAGGCATATGTATGCCCGATTGATATCCCTGCATACAAAGCTGCAGAACAAGCTTTTGATGAAGCTTTTGGCAAGATGCCGGTACCTGTGCGTAGTGGTGGAAGTATCCCAATTATTTCAACTTTCGAAAAAGTATTGGGCACAAAATCAATCTTAATGGGCTTTGGGCTCGAGAGTGATGCTATTCATTCACCTAATGAAAACTATCCATTGTTCAACTTCTATAAAGGAATTGAAACACTGCCATTGTTCTACAAATATTTCGCTGAAATGAAATAGCACCAGACTTATCACATTATAAAGGGCAATGTGCTTGAATAAATAGCAGATTGCCCTTTTTTGTGCAACATTTTATAAAAAATCATAAGTTTGCAGAAAGAATAAATATGTCTCATCAGGTTCGAAAACCAATTATTATTGCAGGTCCGTGCAGCGCTGAAACAGAAGAGCAGGTGTTACAAACTGCTGCAAAAGTTGCCGGCCACTCAGCCATAAAAGCATTTCGCAGTGGAGTATGGAAACCACGCTCTCGCCCTGGAAGTTTTGAGGGTGCCGGCGATAAGGCATTAGGCTGGTTGCAAAAAGTTAAAAAGGAATATGGACTGCCTTTGGCGGTGGAGGTTGCTACACCTATGCATGTAGAAAAAGCCCTTGAGGCAGGGATCGATTATTTTTGGGTGGGTGCACGCACTACATCAAATCCATTTTCGGTGCAGGAACTTACAAAATCGCTCAAGGGGTTGGATGTGCACATTATGGTTAAAAATCCGGTAAACCCTGATCTTGCATTATGGATCGGAGCCATTGAACGCATAATGAAAGTAACTTCCGGGCAAGTCATGGCTATTCATCGTGGGTTTTATCCTTACGAGCAAACACCCTACCGCAACATACCCAAATGGGAGATACCAATTGAGTTGAAAACACGTATGCCGGAGGTGCCAATTATTTGCGACCCGAGTCATATCAGTGGCAATCGCGATTTGGTGGGGGAGGTTGCACAGTATGCACTTGATTTGAATTTTGATGGGTTGATGATTGAGACGCATATCGATCCGGATAATGCCCTTAGCGATGCGAATCAGCAACTGGAGCCTGCAGCGTTGCTTGAGCTCCTCGATAACCTGCAGTTTAGGGAGCAAAACGTCAATGGAAGTGTTCAAACGGCCCTGGAGAGTTTTCGAAATCAGATAGATTCTATCGATTCTCAAATTCTTGAATTGCTGGCCCAGCGTATGGAGACAACCCGTAAAATAGGAGAATATAAAAAATACCGAAATGTAGCTGCATTTCAGCTTAAACGGTGGAAAAATATTGTCCGGTCCCGAATAGAAACCGGCTCATCGTTGGGCTTATCCCAGGATTTTGTAAAAAAGATGCTTCAGAGTGTACACAAAGAATCTATTCGCATTCAGTCTGAAATTATGAAGCAAAAAGACAAAGAAAAAAATTAGTTCAACGGCTTCAACTCAAAATCGTAGCTTTCCATTACCGGATTAGAAAGAATTTTTTTGCAGGCTTCATCAACTTTCTCTTCTGCATGCGACTCATTATCTGCTTCAATTTCCATGGTTATGTGTTTGCCAATGCGCACGTTTTCAACGCTTTTGTAGCCAATGCTGTGCATGCTGTGGGTTACGGCTTTTCCTTGAGGGTCAAGCAGTGCTTTGAGTGGCATCACATTTATTTCTGCGATAAATTTCATGTCTGATTATTTTTGATGTAAATTATTGTTTTTGCTGAATGCGGTTTTAACACCTGACAGGGCTATATAAAATGGTATAATTATTACTCCGGCCTCAAATTTAAATAAAATTAATGCAGCGAGTGACCCGGAAAGTAAAATTAAAATATAAATTTTTTGTGGTCCTTTAAATTGCTTTAGGCCCATGAGCGGAATGCGAGCAACCATTAAAATACTAAAAACAATAATAATCGGAATCACAAATTCATAGGTTATCCAAAGCGGATGGGCTTGCAACAAAAACACCAGAGATACAATGAATAGTGCATTGGCCGGTGTAGGCAGGCCCTTGAAATTTTTCGATTGTGACTCATCAATATTAAAACGAGCCAAACGCAAAGCAGAAAACAGTACGAGTAAAAATGGTAAAAATATAATCCAATTTTGAGTAATGCTGCTCTCAACATCTCCTGTCCAGTATTGTTTTAATAGAGCCAATAGCATCATGGCAGGTGCCAGCCCAAAAGTAATTAAGTCGGCCAGAGAGTCGAGTTGTTTGCCTACAGGCGAAGATACTTTTAGCAGCCTTGCAGCAAAACCATCGAAAAAATCAAATGCAGCACCTGCAAGAATTAAATATGCTGCTATGTAGAAATTTGTTTCCAGGGCCATAACTATAGCTACAGCACCCGTAAGCAGGTTCATTAGCGTAAGTATGTTGGGAATAAATGTGCGAATCATGTGGTTTAAAGGCTTTTTTTTATATTTACCGGCAATATTTTTGCACAAATTTAAGTTAAAAAATACAGTTGCATAATTTTATGGACAGTTTCCCGAGTTTAAACGTTGATTTGTTTGTTTATGCGTAAATATATAATTCTTTCTTTTTTCTTTTCATTCGTTTCACTAAGCTTGCTGGGACAAACAGCACCCAAATACAGTAACGAATTTCTATCTATCGGTGTAGGTGGCAGAGCTTTGGGTATGGGAAACGCGGTAGTATCATCTACCAATGATGTGTATGCCACATACTGGAACCCGGCCGGTTTACTGGAGGCAAAAAATGAAGTGCAGGCAGGTTATATGCATTCAGAATATTTTGCCGGCATTGCGAAGTACGATTACGGAGCTGTTTCGTATGTTATTGATTCCACTCAAAGTATTGGTGTGTCTCTGATAAGATTTGGAGTTGATAATATTCCCAATACCCTTGAGCTGATAGATGCCGAGGGAAACATACGTTACGACCGCGTGAAGAGTTTTTCTGTTGCTGATTATGCTTTTTTAATTTCATATGCGCGTGATTTGGGTATAAAAGGATTGAATGTGGGCGGAAATGTGAAGATTGTGCGCCGTATAGCAGGCGAATTTGCCAATGCATGGGGTTTTGGAATCGATGCTGCAGCCACATACGACTACAAAGACTGGCGTTTTGCCGCCCTGGCCCGCGATGTTACCTCAACATTCAATGCATGGAGCTTTGAGCAAAGTGAACTTCAGGAAGCTTTTGAAATGACTGGTAACGAAATACCTCAAAACTCCCTGGAGTTAACATTACCCAGGTTTATTTTATCCGTATCCCGTTCATTTACTATTAAAGAGGATTTCCATTTCCTGGGCGAGGTAAATATTGACCTTACCACCGATGGGAAACGTAATGTGCTGGTTAAAACAGATTTTATCAGTATGGACCCGCATTTAGGACTTGAGGTTGATTACAAACGCATATTTTTTGTTCGTGGAGGATTTCTGAATCTCCAAAAAGAGACCCTTGAGGACCGCGACAAAGCTTCATACACCGTTCAGCCTACTATAGGTGCCGGACTTCGAATAAAACGCCTCGCCATCGACTATGCCTACACAAACCTGGGTGGCGTCTCGCAAGTGCCTTATTCGCACATTGTCTCGCTTAGCTATGGATTCGGAATTGATTAACGTTGGTTTTTGCTCGACAATTTTCACCAAACACCCTAACAAAATCACGTATCAGGTGTTTCTGTGATAAAATTTGTTTATGACCGATAATAATTCAAAGCGCTCTGCCTATATATTACAAATAAAGTTTTTATTGTTCAGTGCATCTGTTATTCCGGCTTTGCTTACCGGTATTCTCACCTATGCAAAAACTGATATTTTTACCCTGGATTGGTTATTGGTCATCGTTGGTCTTTTCCTTGGTCAGGCCGGTGGCGATTACTTGTATTACTACTTTACCAAAAACCATACGGACCAGCGCGATGCCCATTCAAAGATTTTTGCCGGATGGCAGCCTCTTTTTGCCCGGTATTTTAAAAGTCATGCAACTGCTTTTGTAGTTGGACTTGTGGTTTTATTTTTCAATGTTTTTATTCTGTATTATTTCTATATCGCAGTGGGCTGGCAAATATTGGTTTTTGCCGCTGTTGGTGGTCTAATTGCCCTTACCTTTACTTTTTTAATGCTGAAAGGTTTTAAGGAGGTTACAGTTTTTATCACTTTTGGGCCATTAAGTTTGGCAGGTGGGTATCTGGCCCTTACCGGCGAAATAGCTAGTTTGCCATTTTTAGTTTCTATTCCGGTGGGGTTGCTAATAACGCTTGTGGCATATCTCAAAGGCGCCCGTATTAAAACCAGCGCCGATGGTCAGAACGTGGTTTCCATAAAAAATAAATTAATTGATTTTTTAACATATTCAGCTTTTGTGTCATTACTCGTATTGGTTGTGTTTGACGTATTGCCTGTACACAGTCTTCTGGGACTTGTGGGAATTATTCCTGCTGTTCAGATGCGGAGAAAATTGTCTGCAAAACAGGCCAGTATTCCACAGTACCTGAGTGCAACAGTTCAATCGCTTTTTGCAATGATTTTAGCCGGCGCCGGCATTATGGCCGGTTGGATTTTGCAGTATCACCTTACTATATTTTAAATTTTCTTAAATAGCTTGTAAAATGAAAATATTATATTGGATAAATGTATGGTTAAAAGCTGCCAGAGCGCCTTTTCTGGTGGTTAGTTTTATACCTGCTATTTTGGGTGGTGTGCTTGCCTGGAAAGACGGAAGTTTTGACTGGACTATATTTTTACTTACTACTGTAGGTATTGTATTGGCCCATTCGGCTGCCGATTTCATTGATGATTATTTTGATTATAAAAATAATAACCTTGGCAATAAAGAAGCGCAATTCCATGATAGCCCTTTGATAAGCGGAGAGGTTACCTCGAAACAGGTACTGTGGGCTACAGCTATTTGTTTGATACCTGCCATTGCAATAGGCGTTTATTTGTATTTACTTATAGGTTGGCCGGTGCTTTTGATGGCGCTACTGGGCGCTTTTATTGTATTCTTTTATACTTCACCACCTTTACGACTTAATTATCGTGGACTTGGAGAAACTGCCCTGTTTGTTGCTTTTGGTCCGATGATAGTTTTTGGAGTTTATTTTGTTTTGACACAACAATTTAGCTGGGAGCCAATTATTCTATCTGTTCCTGTTGGTATTTTTACTATGAACGTGGGGTTGGTCAGCAATACATTTGATTACGAGGACGATGTTAAATCACAGAAACGCACTTTTCCGGTAAGGTTTGGACAGCCAAATGCTGTGAAACTTTTAAATATAATTACTGTGTTGGCTTTTGCTGTAATTATTGTCTCCGCACTTTTTCAAATGATTTCATATTTCTCGCTCAGTATTATTTTACTCGCCATACTGGCATTTCGTGTGCTTAATGATACACGAAAATTTAATGAAATCAATCGATATACACGTGCCATGGGGTCGGCTATAGCATTATCTTCTCTGAGTGGTGCTTTATTGACCCTGGGCTATTTGGGCGAAATATTTTTACTAAATTAGAATTTGCCCTGAGAGCAAGCATAATTTATTTTCAACCTTCCCGACTTTTTGCTGTTTGGTTTTAATGTGCTGTTAGATAGTTCTTTAGATGTAGACTTGTTGGTTTGATGTGGTAAGTCTGTAACCAAATAGGTATTCTTACGTTTTGATTTAAGAAATAATTTTATAACTTAAATAATTCAAAGAATGTGTTTTTTCCATTTAGTATATTGATTAATAGATGTATATAATTCAAGGCAGATTCTAAAGGTTTTTTTCAGTGAAAAAAATACCGCCATATCATACACGTATTTTAAGACGAGGCATCGTAATAGCAATTTTTATTGCTGTTTCTTTTGTATTTATGCTTGCTCGCAACAGTAAAAAGCAAAAGCCCGATAAGCAAAAGGCTGTGCTGGAGAGAATTATTGAGCGCGATACGCTTATTGCTTTAACGAATTACAATTCCATCAGTTATTTTAGTTATCGCGGAAAACCCATGGGTTTTCAATACGATATGCTCACTTTGTTTGCTAACTACCTGGGCGTTGAATTAAAAATACTTATTAATAATGATATAGAAACAGCATTTAAAAAATTAAATGCGCATGAATGTGATGTATTGGCTATGAATTTGGCTGTAACCAAAGACAGGGCGTCAAAGGTTTCTTTTGCAGCCGCATATGGTCAAACCCGGCAGGTTTTGGTTCAAAAAAAGCCGGCAGGCTGGGAAAACATGAGTCAAAAGGTACTTAACTCATACCTTATACGTAATCAGCTCGATTTGGCTAACCGTAAGGTGCATGTGCAAAGTAACTCGGCATTTGAAAAACGGCTGCACAACCTGAGCGATGAAATAGGTGCTAATATTGATATTGTAGAAGTAGAAAACTACGATGTAGAACAACTTATTCGGCTTGTGGCCAAAGGTGAAATTAGCTATACCGTGGCAGACGAAAATGTGGCCAGGCTAAATCAAACTTATTACCCGGAAATTGATATCAGCACACCGGTAAGTTTCCCGCAAAGAATGGCCTGGGCCGTTGCGAGGGATGCTGACAATTTTTTATCAAAGCTTAATTCGTGGGTTTACACATTTAAAAATGGGCCCATGTATGCATTGCTTTATAATAAATATTTTAAAAGTAAAAAAGCCTCGAGTCGTATTAAGAGCCAGTATATGTCCATAAGTGGGGGTAAAATATCGCCCTACGATGAAACAATTCGCCGTTATAGCCAAATTCCCGCTTACGATTGGCGATTGGTTGCTTCCATGATATATCAGGAATCGCGTTTTAATCCACGGGTTGTCAGTTGGGCAGGTGCATTTGGCTTAATGCAACTTATGCCGGGCACAGCCAATTATTTTGGTGTGAGCCGGGCCTCTTCACCAAGAATGCATATTCGGGCAGGTTGCCAGTTTCTCGATTATCTCGATAGGCAGTTTGAAGAAGAGTTGCCTGATAAGGAGGAGCGTAGAAAGTTTGTGATGGCCTCCTACAATGCCGGAATAGGGCATGTACGGGATGCCAGGCGTCTTGCTGAAAAGTATGGTAAAAATCCTAATGTGTGGGATACCCAGGTCGACAGTATGCTGCTATGGAAATCTGACCCGAAATATTACCTCGATCCGGTTGTGAAATATGGCTATTGCCGGGGACAGGAACCCTTTGATTATGTGAAGGAAGTTATGAACCGCTTTGAACATTATAAAAATGTTATCAGCGAAGACAATCTCTGATACTTTTGTTGTTTATGACAGACCCTAAATCAAAAACCAGACATATTCTTAGAAAGCTTTTTAAAAATGCCAATGGCGATGCTGCCGATGCTATTGGAAAATATCAGGGTAAAGAACTGCCAAATTTTGGAATTATGTATCCTGACATTAAAGCGCTTTCGGCTCAATTTGATCATGATAATGCTGTTGCAACAGAATTAATTGTAAAAAACACGCGGGAAGCCAGAATTATGGCCATGCTGTTGGTTGATGTGGAAAATATGGATGCCTCATTACTCAAAGTTTTTATTGAAAAGTCAGAAACCGAGGAGCTGAAAAATCACCTTGCCCGGCACGTTCTTGCACCATTTCTTAGCTATAACAGTTGGCACAGTCTTAATCCATTGATTGGAAAAAGCTTAGCCGCAAAAACCGCTATTCAGTATTTCAGGGCATTCAGGCAATTGCCTGCTTATGAGACGACCTTGCATTTGTTAAAAGACTGGATAAAGGGGCAATACCAACCAATAATCGATGGGGCCCACCTCGCTGAAGTTATTTACAGACATTTCCCTGAAAAGAGAAGCCATTTTGAGCACGAGCTACAAAAGATTTCTTTAATTTATCCCGAAGTTGCAACTGAAATACAAAACTGGAGGGACGATTTTCAGTATCTCAAATAAACCTAATCCATTGCCTGGAACACGCCTTCAAAGAGTGTGACGAGCTTTCTTTCGGCCTTTATTGCGGTATTTATAATTTCATTGATAGTTACAGGTTTCAAATTATCAGGATCGCATTCATCAGTCAACACACTTATTGCAACACAAGGTAATCCCATATGGTTGGCAACAATAACCTCAGGAACTGTACTCATTCCCACAGCATCGCATCCGAGTTTTGCTAACATTCGGTATTCTGCCCGTGTTTCAAGTGTTGGGCCGGACATTGCAGCATAAACGCCTTCGTGTAAATCTATTTTTTGTTGCTTTGCTGTTTTACGGAATACATCATTTAAATTCAAATTATAAGGTGCACTCATGTCGGGGAATCTTGGCCCCCATGCTTCAATGTTGGGTCCAATGAGCGGGTTATCCATTAATAAATTGATGTGGTCTGTAATCAGCATAAGGTTGCCTTTTTGGTGGTTTTTATTCAAAGCACCTGCTGCATTTGAAATAAATAAACGAGATATTCCGATTGCTTTTAATACCCGCACTGGAAAAGTAATTTGCTGTAGGTTGTAGCCTTCGTAATAATGAAAACGCCCTTGCATAGCTACAACCGAATGTCCGAATAAATGGCCAAAAATAAGCTGTCCGTTGTGTGACTCTACCGTAGATAGAGGAAAGTGGGGTATGCTTTCATAGTGAATGATGTACTTCTGGTCTATTTTCTCAGCCAGCTGGCCAAGGCCTGTTCCTAATATTATACCTGATTCTGGTTGGAAATCATGGGTTTCTTTTTTTATAAATTCCTTTGCTTCTGATAATTGTGTTAGCTGATTATTTCCCATATCACCATTGATTTTTGTGAAAAATAGTTAATTTTATTAAAAAAACAGCATAATTTGTATTTGATAATTATTAACGAAATGTGAAGAAACCATGTAATGCTTTGAAATGATAATAATTTTATCAAATTTGTCTTTTCAATATAAAAGCTCCTTTACACGTTTCTTATATAGCATATGAATTTATAGCACACAAAAACAATTTCCAATGAAAAAACGAATCAGCTATTTTTTGTTGCTTGTACTATTCCTCCCGCTCTCTGAGGTAAAAGCACAGAATGAAAAGTTTAAAGCTTTATTTATGTACAATTTTACTAAGTACATTGAGTGGCCGGGCGACAAACAATCTGGCGATTTTGTTATAGGTATACTTGGTAATTCACCTATGAAAAAGGAGTTGGAGGTTATTGCCACAAAAAAGAAAGTGGGTAGCCAGCCTATGAAACTCAAAGTTTTCAATTCCATTAACGATATTGGGTCTTGTCACATTCTGTTTATTCCTCCAGGGAAAAGTTCATCGCTCGATGAAGTGAAAAACCGGGTAGGAGGAAAGGGAGTACTTATTATTACAGACAGGCCCGGGTACGGAAGAAAAGGCTCAGGTATTAATTATGTTTTGAAAGGCGGACATCAGGATTTTGAAATTAACAAACGTACGATGGCCGAACAAGATTTAAAAGTAAACTCTGCTTTGTATTCATTAGGTACCGTGATTCAATAAAACAAGTGAAAACAAATAAATACTGACAAATGAAAAAATATACCCCATTTATATTCATGTTTTTGTTTGCATTGGCTACCTCACTGCAAGCACAGGAGAAAATCTATGATTTTGAGCATATGAGCCGGAAAGAAATTTTGGCTATTAGTTACGACGAAATGCTTGAGATGCCTTTTAAAGCCCTGAAAGAAATGGCCGAAGTAATAGGTGTTTCAACCGATGAACTACTAAAACTTGCGTTAAACAGGGAGGTGAGTTCAGCCTCCAAAAAAGGAGAAAGTGTTTTTGAATCGCCACTTTCAACAACCGTAATCACCAAAGAGGAAATAGAGCTTACCGGAGCTACAACTTATGAAGAGTTATTCCGGTTAGTTCCCGGCATGATTGTAAGACAGGAATCCAACGGCAATTACGATATCCATATTCGGGGTAATGATAATTTACCTCCTGGTAACTTTTCTCATTTTTCAGAAAATATGATGACATTGGTTATGGTAGATGGTCGCATAGTTTACAATTACATCAATGGCGGTACCATTTGGGAATCTCTTCCCGTATCGATGTCAGACATTGAGCGGATAGAAATAATTCGGGGTGCATCAAGTGCACTTTATGGTCCTAATGCTGTTTCGGGTGTGATAAACATCATCACAAGAATTCCCGATGAAATGGGTACTCAGCTTCACGGTGATGTAAAAATAGGCAATAGCGATACTTACATTGGTAACTTTAGTTTGTTGAACAAGGTTGATGAAAAGTTTGGGTTTAAGGTAAGTGGTGCTTATGATTACAGGAATCGTTTTCAGACAGATTTTTATGAATATGCCAGGGGTAAATATGTCCCTGCAGATTCATTAGTAAGTATGTTTGGAAATCAACTTCATGCCAGTTCGCCGGATCCGGAACTGGGCAAAAAGGCATTTAATGCCAATGCGGGGCTTTTTTACGACCCCACGAATGATATTTCAATGTCTTTAAACGGAGGCTGGCAATCTTCTGAATCACAAAGCATGTTTTTCGAAAATTTAGCCACTCCCTTTGGTATTCGTGTCTCAGAAACCGGTTACCTCGATTATAAAGCATCAGTACATGGTTTTCATGCCCAGGTAAATTATTTAGCAGGCCGCCAAAATTTGCATAAGAAAATGATAAAACCTGTTATCGAGTACGACCTTAACTTTTTAACTGCAAATTTGGAATACGACATGGTGCTAAATGATTTGGGCATTGGAGAATTGACCGTTCGCCCCGGGTTAAACTATCAGCTTGCTACTTACGATGATAAAAAATATGTGGAAAAGGTAGATACCGTTGGTGAACTGGACAAAGGGTTGCTCAATGGTGAAAAAGCGTTAAAAACCATATCCGGTAGTGTGCGAATTGATTATAAACCTGTAAGCGACTTAAGGTTTATTGCTGCTTTAAGAGCCGATAAATATAACGTGCCGGATGATATTTACATGTCGTGGCAATTTGTTGCGGCTTACAACATAGATAGTAAACATTTATTGCGTGCCACCTATTCCAGGGCAAATCGCGGTTCGTTTATGGGCAATGCGTATGCCAATTTTCGAAATCCTCTTAGCTGGGGCTATTTTCAGTTTTATATGGGCGATGAAAACTTGAATTTACTCACTCAGAATCTGGTAGAAGTTGGCTACAGAGGCATTTTTACAGATTATTTGCAGCTCGATTTTGAAGCATTCAGGACTAAAACAACCGACTTTGATGCTCTATTCCCAAAGGTATACGGATTTAATGGTGGTGCAGTTTATGACCAATGGTTTTATCAAAATATAGATATGGAGAGCGAACAACTGGGAGCTACCCTGAATATAGCTGTTCAACCTGTGCAAAACCTCATGGTTAAGGTTTTTGGCACATATCAAAAGACGAAGCTGACTAATGTTTTAATAGATATTTCTGAGTTTTATTCAATAAATCCTGGAACAGGGCAACAAACGATGACCCCGTATGATGAATTGGATGAATCTTCTTTTGAAGAAGGGGTAAACAAATGGACCCCTGGTTTTTATGGTGGCGCAATGATAAATTATTCACCTTTCCAAAAAATAAATATCAATGCATCGATTTATTATTATGATAAGCAAACTTATTCGAGGTATTATTTTAGTTATCCAACTCATCAAACCATCGAAGCCTCGCTGGATCCCAACGTAATATTAAATGCCAAAGTGGCTTACCGTGTGTCACCCAATGCTTCAGTTTACCTGAGCGGACAGAATATTTTGGATCATAATAAAACGGAAATACCTTACAATGATAAAGTGCGAGGCTTATACCTGGCAGGAATTAATTTTAGTTTTTAAATGAAGCGATACAGGCGCTGCTTAAAAAGTGGCGCCTTTTTTTAGAGCCAGCCTTTTCTTTTAAAATAAATCAACATTACTACAGCTACGGCTATCATTACAGCCCACATACCAAAATATCCGTATTTGTAGTTCAGTTCAGGCACATATTCGAAATTTGTACCGTATACCCCTGCAATGAAGGTTAAGGGAATAAAAATGGCGGCAAAAATGGTTAGTACCTTCATTACATCGTTTGCACGGTTACTAATGTTTGTGTTGTAAAGGTTTAGCTGGTCGGCCACCATTGTATGATAAATTTCTATGGCATCAAGCGCCTGAGTTACAAGGTCGTCCAGGTCGGGGATGTAGTGCTGGCGGGTGGTTTTTTTTATGAGGTCAGAGTCGCTTTTTTGCAGCCTGTTGGTAATTTCTTTGAGTGGGCGGATGTTTTTGCGAAAAAATGCAACTTCGTTTTTATGTTTAAAAATTGTATCAGAAAGCCCTTTCTGGGGGTTGATTAACTCTTTTTCGTAAGATTCAATAATCCGGCCATAAGCTTCGATGTTTAGGATATAGCTATCAACGATGCTGTCCATCAACGTATAAGCCAGGTAATCGGAGGTTGATTTCCTGATTTTACCGCGATTGTTTCGTAACCTGTAAATAACATCTTCAAAAATACGATTTGATTTTTCCTGGAAGGTGATGAGGTAGTCTTTGCCCACCACATAAGATACCTGTTCAGCATCGACTTGTTCTGTTGACTTATCGAGTTTTAGTGATTTCATGATGATGATGAGCTGGTGTTCATCTTCAAAAAACCTGGGACGTTGGTCAGTATTCAATATATCCTCCAGAGCCAGGGCGGATATACTGAATGCTGCTCCAATTTTTTCAATAACTTTAGTGTCATGTAACCCGTCAATGTTGATCCAGGTGATCATTCCGGGTTTAAGCTGTTCTTTTAGGTTTTCATGCCCGATTTCTGTTCTTTCTACGGTGTGTTCGTTATATTGCGTGAGGGTTATTTTTACCTCTTCCTGTTTTTGTTCTCCCTGAAAGATTAATGCTCCAGGGAATTGTCCACGTGTTTTTTCACGGTTTTTTAGAAATCTGGCCATACGTAGTTTTTTATGGAATTATATCATTGGTCGGAACGCTTTTGTTTGGCATCTTCATTAACTTCTACCTGTAACGGGTTTACTTCCTGTCCCCAATAAACAGTTGTGTGAGGGAATGGAATTTCAATATTGTGCTTATCAAAACTTGCTTTAAGTCGTTTGCGATATTCTCTGGCAACTCCCCATTGTTCAATTGGTTTTGTTTTAATTCGGGCCTTGAATAATACGGCGCTATCCAGGAATTTGTCTATACCAAATATTTCTATGGATTCTTTGATGTTTTTACCATGTGTTTCATCCTGTTCCAATTGCTCTGCCACTTCCTTCATAATCCTCATTACGTTATCAGCATTCTCTTTATAAGCTACACCAACGTCCACTACAATTGCAGACCATTCTTTAGTCATGTTGGCCAGGCTATTGACTTTTCCATTCTGGAATATGTGCACTATGCCTGAAAAATCGCGTAAGGTAGTAGTCCGGAGTTCAATTTTCTCCACCAATCCTGCAGTGCCATTGATTATAGCCACATCTCCTTCGCGAATCTGATTTTCAAGTAGTACAAAGAAACCTGCAATAAAATCGCGGACCAATTCCTGGGCGCCAAAACCAATGGCAAGACCCAGAATACCGGCACTTGCCAGAATAGGACCAATGTTGACTCCCACTTTGCTTAATAAAATCATTAAAAATATGGCCCAAATGAGTATGTTCGCCACACCACGCGCAATATTCATCAGGGTGTTTATTCTTTTTTCGGTTTCATTTGCGTCATCTTTACCAAGCCGTTGAGTACGCTTGTTGATAATTTTTTTCAATCGGTTTAAAAGAAAGCGTACAAGCCGAAATGCTATAAATGTAACAATCAGGAGTACAATTAATGAGGGTAGCTCATTAATTACCCAGGCGCTTGCTTTATCATAAAATGAAGCCCAAAAGCTTTGCGAAAAAAAATCTTCCATGTTTTTTTGATTATTGTGTTTATGTGTAATTACAAATAAAAGCGTCCGAAAGTTTATTTTATAAATTTAATAAAAAAGATGGCTCCGAAAAATTATCAATAAGATTATTTTCGGAGTAAGTATTTATGTTTTATCGGATAAACAAAAGTTCGCGGTATTTTGGGAGTGGCCAGATATTATCGTCGCAGATGAGTTCCAGTTTGTCAATATGATAACGAATTTGTTCAAACCAGGGCTGAACCTCAGTGTCATAAAGCTGTGCGCTGGTGGCAATGTCATTGGCTTCATTCGCACTTTTACGTGCATCAACCATATTACTCACCATTTCGCGTATGTTTTTAACATGTCCTGAGATTTTTTTGATTGAATCTATGTGGGGTTGCGACATTTCACGATAGTCTTTGCCATCAAGTATTTCTTTTAATCCTTTTACATTGTCTATTAATATGTTTTGATAATTGATGGCTGTAGGTACTACATGATTAATGGCCAGATCTCCCAGCACCCTCGATTCAATTTGCATCTGTTTAATGAAGGTGTCTAAATTGATTTCATATCGGGCCTCAAGCTCCTTGTGCGATAAAACCTGGTGTTTAAAGAAAAGTTCTATGCTGTTTTTAGTAATAGACTCTTTCAAGGCCTCAGGTACAGAACGAACATTGCTGAGTTTTCGTTTTTCGGCTTCTTTAACCCAATCATCGCTGTATCCATCACCTTCGAATAAAACATTTTTCGATTCCATAATCTCATCGCGCAAAAGGGAAATCAGTGTTTTGTCAAAACTGGCACCTTGTTTCATGCTGCTTGAAAGGTTGTTGTAAAATCGGCTGAGCTGATCGGCCATAGCTGTGTTAAGTGCAATCATCGGACTGGCACAGTTCGCTGAAGAACCTACGGCACGAAATTCAAAACGGTTTCCTGTGAAAGCAAATGGTGAAGTGCGATTCCGGTCTGTATTGTCTAATAGCAGTTCAGGTATATTTGCAATGTTCAGTTGTATTTTGGCCGAAAGCTCGTCAGTGAGTTGTTCTTTTTCAGGGCTTTCGGCAATTTGGTTGAGTAACTTGGTAAGTTCCTGGCCAATAAATACCGAAATAATGGCAGGTGGTGCTTCATTGGCTCCAAGTCTGTGTTGATTGCCGGCAGAAACAATTGAGCTTCTCAAAAGACCTGAATTGTGGTAAACAGCACTTATTGCATTGACAAGGAATGTAAGAAACATAAGGTTTTTACCGGGCATGCTGCCGGGCGATAGTAGGTTAACACCTGTATCGGATAGTAAAGACCAATTGTTATGTTTTCCTGAGCCATTGATGCTCTGAAATGGTTTTTCATGTAACAAAACCCGGAATTTATGCTTACGGGCAATTTTTTTCATCAGGTCCATCAGTAACTGGTTATGGTCTACTGCAATGTTTACTTCCTCAAACATGGGCGCGCATTCGAACTGACCGGGAGCTACTTCATTATGTCGTGTTTTTACAGGAATGCCCAATAGGTGCGATTGTTGTTCGAAATCCTGGATAAATTGCATTACTCGTGAGGGTATACTACCAAAGTAATGATCTTCGAGTTGCTGATCTTTTGCCGAGGCGTGTCCCATTAAAGTTCGTCCCGTAAGGTGAAGGTCAGGGCGAGCCATATAAAGTCTTTCATCTACAAGAAAATATTCCTGTTCCCACCCTAACGTAACTTTAACGGAAGATACATTTTGGTCGAATAGGCGGCACACTTTAGCAGCAGAATCGCTGAGGGCTTTTTGAGATTTAAGGAGCGGGGTTTTAAAATCCAGGGAGTCGCTTTTGTACGAGATAAAAACTGTTGGTATACACAGGGTGCCGTCAATAAGAAAAGCGGGTGAGCTTGGATCCCAGCCGGTATAACCGCGTGCTTCGAAAGTATTGCGCATTCCTCCACTTGGAAAGCTTGAAGCATCAGGCTCCTGCTGCACGAGCAGCTTCCCGGAAAAACGTTCCATGTTGTGGTTCCCTGTGGCAAAATCAATAAAAGCATCGTGCTTTTCCGCTGTGGCACCATTTAATGGCTGAAACCAATGCGTATAATGTGTGGCGCCATGTTCCATTGCCCAGCCTTTCATGGCAGAAGCAATTTGATCTGCCAGCTGAAGCGGAATAGGTTGATTGTTTTTTATTGACTGTTGAAATTCGTTAAAAGCCTTTTGTGAAAGATAATTTTGCATCTTGTCCTGCGTGAACACGTATTGTGCAAAATACTCAGATACTTTTTGATGTTCCTGTTGGGGCGATGTGTACTGGTCGCGCATAATTTGCTCCAGGGCTTTAAAACGAATGTTTGTCATAATAAAAAATATTAGAAGGTTAAAAATATGGAATCAGCCAATTGATACAAAAATATAGTATTTAATTGTTTTATGTCCCTGATGTTGAAAACTATATGAAAAATTTTGTTTTTGCTTTATTTGAGTATTAGTTTACTTAATCGATATTTCCCGGGCCCGGTAATGGCTAACGATACAAACAATATGAATGCTTCGAGCGAATGCGCGTATGTATTAAACCCATCACCTCCTGTATAATGGGTTAAAAATGCAATAAACATAGTAAATGCAAGAAGAAGCGAAGCAGGAGTAAAAACCAATCCAAGCAATAACATTAAGCCGCCAACTGCTTCAGCAAAACCGGCCATAAATCCCCAGAATGCCGGGAAAAAGCCTATTCCAATTACAGAAATTGCTTTACCGGTGGCTTCCCAGCCTGCAGGGCCTGCTAATAGTTTGGGGAGCCCATGGAAAATAAACATAATACCAATTCCTATTCGTAATATTAGCAGTCCGGTATGGACCCATTTCAATGATGATTTCTGAGATAATTTCATGTAATTAAAAATTTTAGTTCAACAACTACACTTTTTGTGTTGATATTAAGATTGTACATCCTTCTGCAGAGTTTCTATGTGTATAGCTGTCAAATGACGGCTTATGGATGTATCATTCTTCTGTAACTTCGCTGCAGGTAAATTGTTTAAATTCGCAATCGTTTCCGTTAAAAATTTAATTTAAATTTTGTGTGAATTGCTGTTCTGCCCGATCCTTCAATGAGTTCATTGCCCGATGATATTTCATTTTTATACAGGTATTGGGTGCGTTCAATTCTGGTATAAAATGACAGGTTTTCCAATATTTCCCATTTTAAATTAAGGTAATAGCGTATACCTGTTTCCTGAAACGAAGGAACGGAGAAGCTATAAAGTACATCACGCTCGTAGGTGTAAATTCTGGCTGTGTAATCTTCGACATCGAAAATATTAATACGCATACTGGCGCTCAAATTGCCTTCTCTGGGTTCATAGAAGTGTTCGTAATACAGTAACCACCCTTTATAATGGGCAGTATCTTGTTCAAAATAACTGAAAGCAAGTCTGGCCTGTCCCGACCATTCGGGTGTGTAGTCCATTGAAGTCTGAAAGCGCCATTTGTAAAGTTCTCCGTATACTAAATCGGCATACTGATCGGGAGAAATGGTTGTGGATTTCTTTTCGTATTTAAAGCGTGTTTGAAAGTCGATACTGCGTTGAGGTGAATAATCTATATTCACTAAATATTCGCTTCCATCTGTAGGTGCCTTTTCTCCATATCTTAACCAGGGAAACCGGAATAAGTCGGCGTACAGATTAACTTTAGTGTACTTAAAAGGGAGCCATTCGAGTCCGAAATAGAAACCTTCCTCATTTTGCGGGTTTGTACTTTCACCTATTGCGTACCCATGTAGTGCTAAATAATCTTTTTGATAATTGCGGTATAATAAAGCAAGTCCGGCCGATTCGGAAGGATAAAATGATAATCCATGTAAGTTTGCCCAGGCATTTTCGCGAGACCATGCCACCTCCCCAAAAAATGTGAATCTTTGAATTTGGTAGGTATATCCTCCTGACAGGTTGGCAAAATTTCGCCCTTCAGGATCATACAAGTCGTAGAGTTGTCCGGTTTTTTGAATCGGGTGCTCATAGCGGGTGAAAATCCCATTAAGGTTAATTTTTAAATTATCAAAGCGGGCGGTTATAAAACTTCCGGTAATAAATTCGTTTGCAGCATTCTTTTTGGCTTGTTCCCCTGTGGTGCGGTGCAAACCTGTGGCCGAAAGACTTGAAATTATGGGTTCGTTTAATGTGTCAACTGTTGCATCTATATCCTGATAACTTGCGAAGAGGCCTATGTTTATGTTTTTTATACCTCCTTCGATGGCTGCTCCCCGCATAAATCCATATTCTGTGGCACTACTATATGGTTTGAAGCCTTGCCTGGTATTTCTAATTTGTGTAGTAGCAGAATTCTTACCACCCCAAATGCCTTGTCCGCATATTAATCCCTGCCCCATGGTGACTTGATAATCTCCAAGAGCCAGTGTTCTTAGTTTTTCTCCTGGAGTAAGAAATAAGTGCATTGAATAATAGTCGAAACCACTTTTATTGGAGCCTGTAAAAAATGCTTCGCCCGGATCTTTTTCTGCTGTAATGCCTACGGAATATTCCTGCGATCGTTCATATTGATATCGAAAATATATTTTTCCGGGTTGTCCTTCATAATCGCCATCTTTATAACCCTCTTTTTGTTCAAAATAGCGATTATACTGTGCCATGATTTCGTGTCGTCCCCACAAATATTCCCGAAAGTCTTTTTTTTCTTCTCTTTGGGGTCCAAATGTAAAAAACCGCATTAACCTGGATGCTGTTTCCTGATTAAAAGATGGCATGTAGATGAGTTCATAGGGCGACAGCAGATCGCCATTGTTTTTTTTGTAGTCTTGCATTTCGGCTGCCTGCATAGGACTAAGCAGTTGAAATCCAAGCAGTGTCTCTGTTGTAAAGTTATTAATGTTGGGTTTTTCTTCAGCCCATGAAGTTAGTGTGTTGGTAATTTCTTCGATTGTTGATTCCGGAATTTCATTTTCCTGAAGCTCCTCCGAAATATTGGAAATAAACTCTTGTGCACTATTTTGCTGTGCATGTGCATGAGATAAACAAATGAGCAATACGGTGAATATGAAAATTATTTTTTTGCTCATAGTTAAAAATAGTATTGCATTGCCAGGTGAGTACCGGGTTCAAGATACATGTTGGTGGTTGCTGCTACCTGAACGGCAAAATGATTAAAAGTATATCCTGCTCCGGCTGAAAAACTTCTTGGTGCTGTTTGAAAACCTGCTTGTATGTTTAGGCCCATGCTGAAATTGTAGTCGATACCCATTCTGAAATTAATATCCTGATTTATGTGTTTTTCAGCCTCTGCTGTTATCAAAAATTCATCCGTTAGAAGTACTCCGGCACCTGCTCTTAAAATGGTTTCCGGCGTTTCATCTTCATGCTTACCTGTCCTGGTCAACGTGGGATTGTATATGTGCACCCCAAATAGCCATCGATCCCCAAAATTGGCTTGCACGCCAGCCTCAGCAACAAGGCTATGATACGACTCGTATGGTCCGTTTAGGTGGGTATAAATGTAATTGAATTGTACACCAGCCGAGAAATGGTCGCCAAGAGATTTACCGTAGCCCAACCCTATTTTATTTTCATTGTATACATCATAACCAAATCGTTGTACCTGGAGTCCCATGCCACCGCCCCATACAGGTATGCGTCCTTGTGCAGCTATTACTGACAGTTGTGGTAATTGGGGTTGATACATACTGTAAATGGCAATTGCAGATGAGTCCATCCAGCCCAAAGCTGCCTGATTTTGCATGTAGGCCAGTCTGGGCGACATGATTACAGAATTACTCATTGCAGCAGGGCGAGCACCTCCATAGAAATAATAATTTCCGGCAAATACGCCATGCACTAAAGATATAAGAACGAATATTAAAATGAATTTACGCATTAGGGATATATTAAGTAAAAAGGGATTTATTCGAAAAATATGAATAAATCCCTTTAAGTCAAAAAATTCGTATTACAATTAATTTGTTTTGTATTCGTATTTTATTTTGGACAGTTCTTCGTTGGCTTTAACAATCTTTTGTTTAAGGTTTTCTTTATAGTCAACCGTTGCCTCGAAGATTTCTTTATTGTCCGTACCCAGTATTTGAGCAGCCAATATACCTGCATTTTTTGCTCCATTGATACCTACGGTGGCTACTGGTATTCCGGGAGGCATTTGCAAAATAGAAAGGGCAGCATCCAGCCCGTCAAGTGAGGCGTTGATTGGTACCCCGATTACAGGGATTGGGGTAAGTGCTGCAATAACACCTGGTAAGTGTGCCGCCATGCCAGCTCCGGCTATAATTACACGAATTCCTCTGTCGTGCGCGTTTTGAGCAAATTCTTCTACTTTTTCAGGTGTACGGTGGGCAGAAAGTGCGTTAATTTCGAAGGGAATTTTAAATTCATCGAGTACTAGCGCAGCTTTTTCCATAATGGGCAAATCAGATGTACTACCCATAATAATACTAACTTTAGGTGTCATAATTTAAAGATTTGGCAGGTTTATAATTCATCCGTTTATAATTTTGTTTTTATTTGTCATCCGATAACTATCGGATAGCCTGCCCCGCAGAAGGCGGGAGAGCTCGCCATGATAAGTTTCATTTAGGCCGCGCATCATTAGTTTTATTATAATCATGCGAGTGCGCCGCCCTTCGGTCGCCGGAAGCTTGCCGCAGGTGAGACGCTGAAGCTTTAGACGGCACGCGGTGTTTGTTAAAAATATTTTCATGGCTCGGTTCATAATAATATTTGCATTTTTATGGCTTGAACAGGCCAATATATATTTTCTGTTGCTCTTTTAAGTCATTATTTCCAATAAAATAATGCATTTGTAGTTGAACCTTTGTATTTTCGCATCAAATATACAAAAACCAACATAATCCTATTTTATGACTAACGTTAAAATTCACGACAAGACATTTGAGATCTCCATTCACCATGATAAAATATTGGCACGAGTTATAGAGATTGCTCAGCAAATGAATGAAGAACTTAAAGGAAAGGATGTAATTTTTCTGGGTATTTTGAATGGTTCGTTTATGTTTGCATCTGATCTTTTTAAATATATAACCATTCCTGCACCAATTTCATTCCTGAAACTTGCCTCTTACGAAGGTACATTTTCATCGGGTAAGGTGAAGCGATTGATAGGTATTAATGAAGATATTGCCGAAAAAACGGTTGTTATTATTGAGGATATAGTGGATTCGGGACTTACTTTAGAGCAGATTATTAAGCAGTTGCGCGGCTACGATCCTGCGGAGATTAAGGTTGCAACCCTTTTATACAAGCCGGAAGCATATACAAAAGATATAGAATTGGATTATATTGGATTTACTATACCAACAGACTTTATAATTGGCTATGGACTCGATTATAATGGGCTGGGACGTAATTTACCTCATATTTATAAAGTCGTATAAAATATCCGGCCTATGTTTAATCTTGTTCTTTTTGGTCCTCCCGGTTCCGGTAAAGGAACACAGTCCGCGCGTATTGTTGAGCGCTATCAGTTAAAGCACATCTCTACGGGAGATATTTTTCGTAAAGAAATGGATGCGAAAACCGCGTTGGGATTGAAAGCAAAATCCTATGTGGAAAAGGGAAATCTTGTTCCCGACGAGCTGGTTGTTGATCTGGTAATGAATTTTCTTGACCAACATGGTGACGAAAGGGGGTTTATTTTTGATGGATTTCCCCGTACCATACGGCAAGCGGAAATATTGCGCACAGAACTTTTTGAAAGAGGGCAGACCATTAAATTAATGATTGACCTAAAGGTTCCTGAAGCTGAATTGCTTGAGCGTATGCGAAAAAGGGGCAAGAAATCGGGAAGGGCAGACGACCAGGATGAGGATATTTTGCAGAATCGACTAAAAATTTACAGAGACAGTACTGAACCAGTAATTAGTTTTTATACAAAGCATCATAAACATTACGAAATTGATGGAGTTGGAACTGTGGACGAAGTTTTTAATCGTATAAGCAGCGTTATAGAACAATTTATTTAGTAAAAGATGGGACAATCAAATTTTGTTGATTATATCCGGATTTTTTGTCGTTCGGGTAAAGGAGGAGCAGGGTCAGAACATTTCCGTAGAGAAAAGTTTGTTGCTAAAGGCGGGCCTGATGGCGGCGATGGCGGCCATGGAGGCAATATTTATTTAAGAGGTAATCGGAATCAGTGGACCCTCTTACATTTACGTTATAAGAAACACATTTTTGCAGCAGATGGCGACCCGGGGGGTGGACAAAGAAGTTTCGGCGCTCAGGGTGAGGATGTCATCATTGATGTGCCTATTGGTACTATAGTGCGAGATGAGGAAACAAATGAGGTTTTTTGTGAAGTTACTCATCATGATGAAACCGTAATATTGCTCGAAGGTGGCCAGGGTGGACTAGGAAACACACATTTTAAAACAGCTACCAATCAGGCTCCCAGGTATGCTCAACCGGGCCGGCCTGGTAAAGAGGGATGGTTTATATTCGAACTGAAGGTTTTGGCTGATATCGGCCTTGTGGGCTTTCCGAATGCAGGTAAATCTACTTTGCTCTCTGTGGTATCTGCAGCTAAACCTAAAATAGCCGATTATGCTTTTACCACTTTAACGCCTAATCTGGGTATAGTTCCATATCGTGATAACCGTTCATTTGTTATGGCTGATATACCCGGCATAATCGAAGGTGCATCCGAAGGCAAAGGCTTAGGTCTGAGGTTTCTGCGGCATATTGAACGAAATCCGGCTTTACTCTTTATGGTGCCAGCAGATAGTGACGACATTCATAAAGAATATAAAATTTTACTGTCTGAGCTCGAAAAGCATAACCCACAACTTTTGGACAAAGCCCGAATATTGGCTATTACTAAAAGCGATATGCTAGACGATGAGTTAATGTCCGAAATTTCAGAGGATTTGCCCGATATTCCCTCATTGTTTATCTCATCAGTAGCACAGATGAATCTGGACAAGCTTAAAGATTTGATTTGGAATACTTTAAACATTGATGATGATGTTTGATACCTTAGTACAGTTCGATAAAGAGTTATTCTTATTTCTAAACGGTTTGCATAATAGTTTCTTTGATCAAATTATGTGGTGGTTTAGTGAAAAATATTTTTGGGTGCCGCTGTATTTAGCAGTCCTAATTTGGTGGGTGAAAGAATGGAAGTGGAATGTGATTTGGCTTCTGTTTTTTGCCATTTTGGTAGTTGCTGCTAATGACCAGATTTCTGTGGCCATTAAGTTTGCCGTTGAAAGACCGAGACCGTCTCATAATCCCGAATTTGAGGGCTTGATACATTTGTTGAATAATTATCACGGTGGGTCTTTTGGGTTTGTTTCGAGCCATGCTGCCAATACTTTTGGGTTTGCCATTCTCTCTTTGATGTTTATAAGGAGAAGATGGTACACAATTGCCATATTAATTTGGGCGGCTTTGGTTTCTTATAGCAGAGTTTATCTGGGTGTTCATTATCCTGCAGATATTTTCTTTGGTGGTTTGCTTGGAGTTGGTTTGGGATTCCTGCTTTATTATTTATGCTGGCTCACTATGAAAAAGTTACCCATAAAAAAAGCTGCCTGAAAAGGCAGCTTAAGAATTTTGGAATATTTTATTTTCTCTGCATAAAACTCAAAATTACCACAGCAGCGCCTTCTTTACCATCTTTAAAGTATGCACGTATTTTGTACACCCCCGATTTCTGGCAGAAGAAACCAAAAGCCTCTTTAAGTTCTCCGTCAGGCTGTAGGTTTGTTGTAAGTTTTTTTGCCCCATCGTAAAGCTCCACCACAATATTACCCGCATAACCATCAGCGTTACAGGTGTTTAGTTTGTAAATGGTTCCCTTATTCATAAGAATTGAGAATTTAGACGATGGAGGTGGCTTAACGCTACTTTGCTGAAGTTTCACCTTAAAGTCTTTCATATAGGTAGCATTGCCAATGTTTAGTGCACAGGTGTTGACTAATTCATCACTTTGGGCAAAGGCATTGCCTGCCATAAAGGTCAATGCTATAACGAGTAATGCTATTGCTTTCCTCATATTATAGTCTAATTAAATTATTTCTTACTTCTTCTATCGTCAGGATAATTTTTTCAAGCGTTTCATCCGGTACTTTCACATGGCTGATTTCATTTTGTACTACAACCAGAATACCATCGATTTCTCTTTGCTCGGGTTCTCCTTGCTCAATGGTTTTTGTAACTCCGTCGTACGCGCTTAATATGCGTGCGTAGCTATCATGAAGTTTTTTAAATTGTTGATTATTTTTATAGTAACTGAGCATGGTAGTGAGGTTTTCTATAACCTCTTTTTGGTCACCAATCCGTTCAACAATATCCGGGTCGGGATTTTTAGATTCTTTTAATACCTGAGTGGCTATATACATACCTTCCATCCAGGTTCCGCAAATAATTAATGCACTTATTTCACTTCTGCCGTTTTGTTGCAGATAGGTGTCCATGTTATTGAAACTTTGGAGTGTAATGTACATCAGCGAATCTATGTTTTCATTATTTGTGGCCAGCCTTTTGATGGTCTGGAAATCAAAAAATTGCTGAACACGTAATTCTTCAGAAAGTTTGCGGATAGCCTGCATGTTATTCATAACAGGTCCGGTTTTTTTATACATGTTCAAATAACCAAGGTCAGCTCCCAGTATTCCAAGATTCACAGCTCTTTTGAAGTCTGTGTTGTATTGGTCCACGTCTTTAACTTCAGTTATATATCTTTCCGAAAATTCGACGCCTGCACTTTGGAGTAATGCGGCCATTTCTACCGGAGAAGAAGAAATATTTTGTAGTACCTGCTGAGCTTCAGTCGGAAGTTCTTCCGAAACCTGAGCACTATCTAACTTCGGATCATCTCCAAGGATTTCACCAAAATTTTCTTTGTTGTTTTTTTCTGTGTTGCAACCAAAGAAAACAATGGCTAATGCAGCTAAAATGATTAGTAGTTTCTTCATATTTCTAGATGATTTTTTCTATGAGTAAATATACAAAATATTTCAAAAGTCAAAAATTCTGACTATTTAGATGACATTTCCAAGAGTTTTTTTAATGAATTATAATACAAAGTTACATACAGTAAAAGGGTCATTACCCATACCACAATCATGTTGAAGTAGTATGTATCCATGTAAACGCCCAGAAAATGCTTTTGTGGTGCAAAAAAATGACTTCTAAAGTCTAAGGCGTGTTCTACTTCTGGATACCGGAAAATCGGGTCGCGTTGTCTTACCAGTTTGTTGTCGTATTCTACAACTTGTTTCATGTAAATGTTTTTCACAATATCCGACACGGCCTCATTGTGATATTTGTTTTGTTGCTGTATATAGAGTTGTGGATTTTTGGCGTCCAGTTTCATCACCATGGCATCTTTTTTCTTTCGGGCTTTAAGAGCAATAGTTTCGTAATAACCTTTTATGTTACTCAAATAGTTGAGCAGGCTATCGGCAAGCTCTGCATTAAAATCTTTTGTATTAATTCTGGAGATAGCCGGAAAGGTGATTTTGCTGTTGCGTTTGTTTTCTCTTTCTAATTCATATCTGAGTAACTCAAAAATGTCTTTGGATGCTTCTAATATGCTGTCGTTGTTGGATTGTACGCTTTGTAAAGCCACATCCACACGTTTTTCAATTTCTTCTGTCCATTTTGTGCTCCGGAAACTACCGATACTTATGGCTCTGTCAATCTGGTAAAAATGTTTTTCAAATTTGTTATCTCTGAATTGCTTTACCATAAGTGCTTCGTAACACCAGCGGGAGGCAATAAATTCTGCAATTACAGGCACTTTATCTACGTTGCTGATGTTACGATTCAGTTTATCGAAACTAAACATTGCACCTCCGAGGGCCATTTGGGGTATCATCAGCAGGGGAATCATAATGTATATGGTAACAGCTGAGTTAAATGCCGATGAAATATTTAATCCCAGCATGTTGGCAAATGCTGATATGGTGAATAGTGCAAACCAGTATTCAAAGAACATGGCGCGTATTTCCAGTACCACATTGGCCACAGCAGCGAATAGAAGTGCCTGAACAGCTGATATGAGAAATAATATTAGAATTTTTGATATTAGATAACTGGAACGGCTTAGGTTGAGAAATGCTTCCCTTTTTAGAATTTTTCTGTCTTTGAATATTTCTTCGGCGCTGACCATAAACCCCAGAAACAATGCAACAATGAGTGCCATGAAAATATACGGCGGAATGTTTGCATTGGCCCGGAAAATATAATTGTCAGCATCGGGTTCTATATAACGAATAATAAAAGCCAGTATAAATCCCAGCAAGGGTGCTTCCAATAAGTTTAATATAACGTATTGCTTATTTGTTATTTTGGAAATAAAATCCCGGATGGTATATATTTTAAATTGAGCAAACCATTTGGGTATGTTCAGGCTTTGTGGTGGGTTTTCTGTAACGTCCGGAACTTTTTCAACTGTGTTTTGAGTTTTATAACGTTTTTCCCATTCATGAGGTGTAACTTTTCGGTTTTGTGTGTAACGTCCAAATTCATCGACTACTTTAGCGTCAATAATATTGAAAATTAGTTCCGGATTAACATTACCGCAAGTCGGGCATTCGCCTACCTCGCTGTTGATTTGGTTGTCGAGTTTTTTGAAATAAGTAACAGCTTCTACCGGGTTGCCATAATAAATCTGATATCCACCGGTATCAAGGATCAGCATTTTATCAAACATTTTATAAATGTCGGATGAAGGCTGGTGAATAACGACAAAAATAAGCTTGCCTTTCAGTGCAAGTTCTCTGAGCAAGTCCATTACATTTTCAGAGTCGCGGGATGATAATCCTGAGGTGGGCTCATCAACGAACAAGATTGAGGGTTCCCGAATAAGCTCCAATGCAATGTTGAGTCTTTTTCGTTGTCCGCCGCTAATGGTCTTGTTTAGGGGTGAGCCTACTTTGAGGTCTTTTCTATCGTAAAGTCCAAGGTTGGTAAGTGTTTTGGCTACGAGCCCATCTATTTCCTCTTCAGTTTTGTCTTTGAAACAGAGTTTTGCGTTGTAGTATAGGTTTTGGTAAACTGTTAGTTCGCTTATTAGCAGGTCATCCTGGGGTATAGACCCAATTACACCTTCTATTTTTTCAGGTTCTTCATGAATGTTGATATCATTGATGATGACACTGCCTTCTGAGGGCGATTCCATGCCGGTTAGTACATTGAGCAAAGTTGTTTTACCGGCGCCGGATGCACCCATAATTCCAATGAGTCTTCCCTGCTCCTCTGAGAGTTCAATGTTCCGCAGCCCAATGCCTCCATTGGGGAACGTAAAGTTTACATCGTTTACATTGAATGAGATTTTGGATGACGTGAGGTCTGCAAGGAAATGTGCAACTACATCGGAATAGTAGACGGGCTTTCCTTTGGTAAGTTTAACGGTTCCGCCATTGGCGAAAAGGTAAATACTTCGGTTGTTGAGTGGGAGGCCATTTAAGAAAATATCCTGGTTACCTGTGTAGCGCAGAAAATAGAGGTCAACACTTTTGATTTGCAATACAAGTAGATTTCCGTCGAGGTCTTCGCTATGGATGTGTTTGCTTTCTGTGTCTTCTTCCTTTATTCCATTAATTTTCAGGATGTGAGGGTTGCTGATTTTTTCAGGCGATTCGACCACAAATGATTCGGTACTATCAAATTCGTCCGGGTCGATATTAAAAACTTCAGCAACGGTGTTAATAATGGCCATTCTCTGCTCTGTAAATTTTCTGTCGGCATTGACCAACTCAAACAAACGCACAAGTACAACCACTTTTTGTTTTTGGTTGAGTCGTTTGTTAATTTTTTTACAGATTCCGAGAATTTTCACCGAATCTTTTACCGAAGTAAGCTGGCGTTTTTTGTCTTTTTTCTCGTTGTGAAGTTCATCAGGATTAATGCCGGCATGCTTATAGAATAGTGCCAAATACTCTTCCACAGCTTCTTTGTTGAGCTGAGAGCTGAGGAATGTCTTGACAAATTCTATTTCATTGTCTTCAATGCCATCATCTTGTTTGGCGATAATGGCAAACAGCTGCATTAATGCTTTTAGAATTTCTTCACTCATAAATTAGATCTTACGCCTCTGTAATACGATAACTGGTTTCTAATTAGTCCAGCGAGTAGCTTACCTGCTCAAATGGTACTTCAACAATATCGGCATATTCTTCACCGGCTTCTTCCATGTCTTCGTCATCTTCTGGGAAATGCCACCTGATAAGGATTTCTTTATCGTCCTCATGCATTTCTTCCAGTTTAAGTAAGATGTCAAGGATTAGCTTAGAAGATGCTGTGTTGAAATAAACCAACTTGAAGTTGAATACGGTTTTTTCATTTGGTTCTTCGGCGTATCTGTCCAGCCAATCAAGAATAGGTTCGTAAAAGGCACCTACGTCTTCTGGAAGAGATCTCCCTGAGATTTCAAAAATTTCATTTTGTGCATCCAGGGTTATGCTTGGCGTATCATCTGTTCCTATAATCTTTATTACTTCCATGGTTTATAGTCTTGTTTTAGTTGTTTCTTGAAATTTTAGATGTAAAAACGAAAAATGAGAATTCATCATTTATTGACAAGAAGTTGTAAAATAGTTTGTTTCCTGTTTTTTTGGCTATGTCAATAAATCCGAGTCCTGCACCACCTTTGTTAGACAGCCTTCCTTCTTTGATTTGTTGTTTGTATAGCTTTTTAAGTCCTTCTTTGTCGAGGCTGTTAATTTGCTCAAGCATTTTGATAATATGGGCAACCTTGGAATTGTTGAGCACGTTTCCTGTGGTAATGCTGTACGCGTCATCTTTTTTACTTAGCATAAAAATACCACGACCATCTTTTTTGAGATCGCTGGCATCGATTGTTTCTGCATGCTTGCTCATATTTTGCAAGCATTCTACCATAACATGAAAAACCTTTTTCTGGGTCGACGGGCCCTCTTCTTCGGCTTCCATGTTTGTTTCTGTCAGTGAGGTAAATGCCTTGGTTATTTGGTGGGTTACCTCACCTTCATAAACAAGGGTCACCTCATGGTCTTTCATAGTTTTATAAAAACTATAGACGAATTCGAGGAAATCTTTAATATCTACTTTGTCATCCATAACAGTTATTTAGTTTGAAGGATATTAAAACTCTATACCTATTAATAACACATCATCGATTTGTTTGTTATCTCCTTTCCATTTAAGAAAATCTTTATTAAAAAAATCATTGTATTGTGCCATTGATAAATCCGTGTTTTCTTTTAAATGCTCTCTAATTCTTTTGGGCTGGTACTTTCTTTTATTTGGACCACCAACCTGGTCTGGCAAGCCATCTGAGAAAAAGAATATTTTGTCTCCTTTCTTCATCTGTAATTCGTAATTCTTAAAATCTTTTTCTGGTTTTTTACCCAAAGGTATTCCTCCAATGGCTTTACGATTGCCTTTATATTCAAATAACTCTTTGTTTCTTATTAAGTAAAGTGGCCTATGCGCTCCTGCATAATCTAACTGATTTGTTTTCAGGTTAATTTTGCAAAAGGCAATATCCATTCCGTCCCGGGCATTTGCCCCGGCTTTATCTTGTTTTAATGCTGAGCGTACTCCTACATGAAATTTATCCAGAATTTGTCCTGCATTAATTCCATTATCGTGGTCAACCACGTTATTGAGTATAAAATACCCAATAAATGAAAGGAGTGCTCCGGGTACTCCGTGACCCGTGCAATCAACTGCTGCAATGTAAATATAATCATCCTTTTGGAAAAACCATGGGAAATCACCACTTACTACATCGCGCGGTCTGTAAAAGATGAACGATTTAGGTACGAATTCCTGAATATGTATTGTGCTGGGGAGCAACGATTTTTGAATGCGTTCTGCGTAGTTTATACTTTCAGTTATGTTCTTATTTTTCTCTTTTATCTCGTTTTCAATCTTTTTCTGTTCTGTAATATCGTGAGCTACAAACAGGATGGTTTCCAGTTCGTTTTCTTCATTAAATTCAGGAATGGCGCTTACCTGCATTATTCTATCGCCAAAGTTTGTAGGGAAAACTGTTTCGTAATTTTGTTTTTGTCCGCTTTCAACGGTGTCTTTTATGGCTTCAGTAAAAAAGTTTTTTGTTTCATCATTAAATTCAACTTCGTGAAGCTTTCTTGTTACGATTGTTTTGTTGTCAACTCCAGTGAATATTTTAACAATCGGGTTGGCATAGAAGAATTGTCCTTCTTCATTCATACGCATGATCATATCAGGCGAGTTTTCTGATAGTGCCTGCATTTTACTTTTCATGCGTTCTTCTTTCTCTGCACGCTTACGTTCCGTAATATCCTGTGAGTTGAGTATAATGCCGGCTATGGCTTCGTCGCTGAGCAGGTTTCGACCTGTTGTTTCGACATAGATTTTCTTGCCGGCTTTGTTCATGTAAGTATATTGGATGACAATGGTTTCTGATGGATCATCAAGCAAACGTTTGAACATTTGCTGTATTTCCTTGGTGCCTTTTGCTGTTAATCGGTCCATGTCTTTTCCGTCAATCATTTCTTCGGGTGTAAATCCATAAATGTTGGCCACGGAAGGACTTATATATTTCAGGTTGAGTTCCTGGTCGTAAATAGAAATTACCTCAGAAGCATTTTCAAGGAGTGAGTGTAATCTTTTTTGCGCATTTTCTACCTCGGTTATTTGTTGTTCGAGCTTGGCATTTGATCGTTCCAATTCTTCATGCGTTGCCCGCATTTCTTCTGCGTTCTGTCTTAACTCTTCCTCGTTTTCTTTGAGCTCCTCTGTCATCTTTTGTGAGTCTTGCAGGAGCTTTTCTGTTCTTTTATTAACTTTTAGGTTAAAAAGTGTTCTGGCAATTACATCACTTAGTTCTTTGAGGAAGTTGATGGTGAGGTCTGTAATGTCTTTTTCGAGCGATGCAAATTCCAGTACACCCTGAAGTTTTTCATCTGTAATGAGTGGAACCACTAAAATGGTGTTGGGTTTTTGCTCTTTTAATAAACCGGATGTAATGGTAAGATAATCTTCGGGTATTTCTTTTCTGTAAATAATGTCCATTTCAAAGGCCGCCTGACCGACGAGGCCTTCGCCGATTTTAAATCGCTGATTTACATATTTTCGACGGTTATAGGCATAGGTAGCCTTGTTTTCTATAATTTTTTCTTCTTCATCGTAAAGGTAAAATGCGCCCTGAACAATTTCGATGTAATCGATAAGATTTACAAGTGTGTCGTATGCCAGTTCATCCAGGTCGTTGTGTAAACGAAGTATAGTAGCAATTTTATCTTTACCTGCGGTGATCCAGCTTCGTTCTGATTCTTTTTGGGATGTTTTAAGCAAATTATCACGCATTCTGATCAAAGACTGCCCCAGTAAATCATTTTCATTGAATGCATTGCTGTCAATATCTAACTTCCCTTCACCAATTTGTTTGGCGAAATAGGCATTGCGCTGTATGATAGATTTTTTGTCTTCAATGGATTGTTCATAATATGTTTCCATATTTTCCAGCCAGCCTTCCAGTTTGTATCCAACTACGCCGGCAACTATAGGAATAATATCTATCAGAAAGACCAGTGGGGTAGTTCTATGCATTTCCACAAAACCATAAAATGTAAATTCATGGTTTCTCAGAATAAATTCTACCATCCAGGCCACCAGCGGAAAAATCAGACTGATTAAAACTAAGCCTGTCGGAAACCGGGATTCAGTTCCGTAGCCAAGGAGTAGTTTGCGCAGCTGTATTTTTCGTTTATGTGTACTTTTCATATAACCAAAAATCTATACGGATAAATGTTAGGCAAAATGTTTTGCTAATTTGTTAAGTATGCCTTCGAATTTATCAATTTTTTGTTCTTCTAATTTTTCAAAGAAAGACAATTCCACTAAGGCTACTGTCTTTTTTTCATATATCAACGGTGCTAATAATAGCATCTTGGGTTGCCTTTTACCCAACCCGGAAATTACTTCTGTATAATCGTCTGGTAATTCGGTGAGTAAAATGCGATGCTGATCACGTGCAGCTTGTCCGGAGAGTCCTTCGCCTATGGTAAATGGTTGTGGTGGCTCCTCTCCGTAATATGCAAAAGTGCTTAATACTTCAAATTTTTCTGTTTCACTGCTGTACTGATACACCAGACCCTGAACAATATGTAGTTCTTCTCCTAATCGGGCAAGAAGTTTTTGAGCCAATTGTTCTGCGTCACTTTCACCTGATAATTGTTCAATAAGTTTGTCGAGCTCTTCTTCTTGTTGTTCTTTTTCTTCTTGCTGTCCTGTATTTTTTTGGTTGATGATGTCGCTGATTGAAATTTCTTCTTCAGATTCTTTTTGTTGCTGAAGGGTTATTTCTTTTATTTGTTTGTAAAAGGCAATTGCAATGGTGTAAATGCGTATAATTATTAACAGAATGACACCTGTTAGGGATACAATGACCCAGTTAAATCCGAAAGTTTGCAAACTAACTGCATAGGCAGCAACAATGGCCAGTAAAACAATGACCAGATAAACAGAGAGGTATGTGCGATTCTTTTGGATATGCTTCATAGTTGCGAAATTACTTTAATTTTAGTAAAAACCGTATAATTTCATCCGTTTTCATAATATGGTCTACTTTAGTAGCTTGCAATGATGCGTTGGTCATTGTGGGCACCTGGCATTCTGCCGGATCCTGCACTATTGTGAGCCCTCCGTTGTCTTTTGCTTTTTTGAGACCCATGGCCCCGTCTTTATTGGCTCCTGACAGAATGATGCCAACCAGTTTTCTTTTATAATTGTATGCCGCTGAAATAAATGACAAGTCTATTGATGGGCGTGAATGGTTAACGGCTTCTTCGGTAGAAAGCGCAAATTTGTTCCCGAGTTCTATGTACATATGATAATTGGCCGGGGCCAGGTAAATATTGCCCGCTTTAATTGGGTCTTTGTCGTTGGGCTCTTTTACCGGTAGACCGGTCTTAATGGATAAAGCTTCCACAAAACCAGATCGTACATGTTTCAGTCTGTGGAGACACAGGAATACCGGAAGCGGATAGTCCTTTGGTAACGCTGCTATAATGCGCGTTATAACCTGGAAACTTCCAGCACTACCTCCTATGATTATAGCTTTATACATTGGCGTCAATTATTCTGTTCGTTTTTTATATAACTTTTCTTCGTCGTTTAGGTGTGTGAGTTTTGTAAAGTATGATGTGTTTGCTAATGATTCTTTAGTTCCAGTGCTAATGATTCCGCCTAAAAGTGTTGATTTGATTAGTTTTTCTGTGATTTTATCCTGTAAGGTTGGATTAAAATAGATTAAGCGGTTTCTGTAAATGACCAGGTGGAACCCTTTTAGGGCATCATCTATAAGAAAACTATGTTTTTTGAATGTGACATTTTCCAAAAGGTCTTGATTCATCCTGGCCTTGGTGCCTTCAAGGGTGTAGTATGCACTGAGAGAAGCTTCATCTGAGAAGCGTTTATAATTGGCTTCGCCGATTTCTATCTTTTTTAAATCGTAGTAACCTCCTCGCTCAACATTATTTAACCGAATTTCGCTAATACTGGTTGCGGTTACTTTGGCATGATGTAACATACCTAATTCTTTCAGCATTATTAGCAGGGTGTACAAATCATCTCCACTTGAAATTCCGGGTATTAATACTTTAAACTCACGGTTTTTGTACAATTCTGGCACGTACTTGTCTCGTAATTCCCGCCAGGAAGATGGGTCACGAAACATTTCTGTTGTGTCGACCAGGCCCTGAGCAAGGTATTTTTCAAAAAGTAATTGATTATTTTCAATGTTTGAAATAAAATCTACTATACTGGCATAATTGTTTTCATTAAGCACATACAGCAACCGTCTTTTGAATGCTGTAAGCGCAAAATTGCTGAAGTCTATGTTGTAGACTTCGTTAATTGCTGCAATTACTTTTTTTGTATCTACTATGCCAATATCGTATATCATTCTCAATTAATTTCTTTTAATAAGCCTTTTTTTTGTATACCCCTTTGGTTCTTTCGAAATTGTTAGATACCGGGCCAAGTATACTTTCATGTGCTCCAAGTGCAAGGTAACCGTCGCGGTATAAATTATTGCTAAATAGCTCCAGTACTTTGTTTTGTAAATTGTTGTTAAAATATATGATTACATTTCTGCAAAAAATAATGTCAAATTTTGAATAAAAAATATTTTTATCGTTTACAAGGTCATGCTTTCGAAAAACGGTTTTATCCCTGAGGAATTTTTTCATTTTAATGGAATCCTGGGTTTTGTCAATATCAAAATATTTTTCGTAAGGGACATCTTTTACATCTTCGTAGTTGTAAGGGTTTTCTTTTATTACTTTGTCGAAATTGTCAAGGTACTGGAGGTTAAAACGATAGCGGTATTCGCCGGCTTTTGCACGTTCGAGCATGTCTGTGTTAATGTCTGTGGCGAATACTTTGGCTTTTTCGAACAGATCGAGTTCAGCCAGCAGGATTAACATAGAGTAGATCTCCTGTCCGCTGGAGCACCCTGCATGCCAGATGAAAATTGATTTGTTTTTGCGAAATTTGGGCAGAATCCGGTACTTAAGGGTAATCCATAATTCTGGATCCCGGAAGAGTTCGGTGGTATTGACTGTAATATCTTTAATTACATTTTCAAGAAAGTCTTTGTCCTTTGAGAGCTTATTGATCGCACCATTGATATCCATCCGATTATCATTGAGCACTTTGTCTATCCTTCGTTTGAATGACCGCTCTGAATAATCAGAAAAATCATATGTAGATACGTTCTTTATCGCATCAATGAATCTATTTACATCTTCTGCTGAGACCATAAAAATACTACCAATTGTGCTGGTAAATTATTGTCTTTATTTTTATTCCCGCATTTCAACAGCGGGTACTGCAATATATTTTCTATACTAATACTAGTACGTTTCAAATGTAATAATTTATTTTAAATTTTGACAGTACTTTAATTTCCCTTTGTGGTAAATTTCTTTTTGTTTTCAGTTATTCCGGTGTTATTGTATACTGAGAAGTTGTGTTTTTGGGTTTATTCTGTCTATTGTTTTTGATGAACAAAAGTAAATTTGAGATAAACCGGTTGATGGTCACTACTAATAAAGCTAAGATTTTTTGTTTTGACTTCAATGGGTTGGATCCCTGGCGAAATGGCAAAAAAGTCTATAATTGTTTTGTAGGAATTGTTGTGAAAAACCGTATCGAGTCCCCTGTTTGTCGGTTTTTCAGGGTCAAAAATAAATTGCCATCCATCAGGCAAAAAGTTGTTCGGGATTTTTTTTGGTGCATAGTTTTTACTTTTGGGATTAGAACCAAACTGGTCTATAGCAATTCCCGGTGGGAGTTGATTCCAATCTCCGGCTATGATAAGTCTATTTTTCCCATTATCATGCTTTTTCATCCATTTTTTTAATTGTTGCATTTGGGTTTTTCTTATTTCACCTTCGTCGTAGGCTGTATTGTGGGTGTTCACTATAAAGAGCGTGTCTCCGGCTGTCAGTGGATATTCAAGGCTTAGGAAACAACGGTCGAGCATAAAAATGGATTTTGGCCACTTAAAGTTTCCTTTGTAGCTATACCTGATTGCCTGAAGTGGCTTGTGTACAGAGCCGGTCACAATACCTGATTCTACTTTTCCTAATGGGTTGCCCGGAGGGATTGGGACAAAATCTACAAGGTAATTGTATGCAAAAAACCAGTTATAGTCTTTCATTCCAGTTTTAATGGTTTCAACCTGATTTGTGTGGTAGGACCTTTTCGAGTTGACGTCAATTTCTTGTAGTAAAAGAAAATCTGGTTTTGGCGCTTTGCTTAGTTCTTTTAAAATTTGTTGAAAATTTTCAGTGGCCCGGTTTTTATTCGTACGCATTTTGTCTCCTCCATCGTAGAAAAAATCCATATCATTGCCTAAGCCCCCATATCCAATATTCCATATCATTATAGACAATGTGTCTTTTTCTACAATAGAAGCTTTTTGTTGAGATAAAATTTCCGCGGGGTTCGGCTGATAGTCTTTAATTGTACTCCAGGCCAGCAAAATAATAAATGCTGCCACGAGTGTTATTGCAGACCAAAGAAAAATCTTTATGAGTTTCATCCGTTTATAATTTTGATTTTATTTGTCGGATAGCCTGTCCCGCAGAAGGCGGGGGAACCTCCTTTTTCCTGATAACAAGCTTTTCACCTTTACTCCTCTGATTAATCATGTGCGTGCCTCGCTTCGCCGAAGCTATGCGAAGGCGCAGCCTTGCTCCGCCGAAGCATCGCGTAGGCGCAGTCTTGCTCCGCCGAAGCATCGCGTAGGCGCAGTCTTGCTCCGCTAAAGCTACGCGAAGGCGAGGTGTGTCAAAAGCTTTGTCATGGAGGTTTCATCCGTTTAAAATTTTGATGATGCTGGTCAGAAAGAATAATCATTGAGTTTAATCATCTGTGGTTCGTTGAAAATTTCACCATGGATGGTTCATGCTTTTTTTGTTTTATTAACCGCATCTAATATAACTATTTTTCAGGGCTAAATGATAAAAATGCTATATTTGAACCCACAAAATCTATCAAAAAAATTAACCTATGAAATTTGGTGTTGTCGTATTTCCGGGATCTAATTGTGATCATGACATGATCTATGTACTTAGAGATAAACTTGGCCAGGATGTGGTGGAATTGTGGCACAAAGAATCGGACCTTCAGGGCGTTGATGCGGTTGTGCTTCCGGGAGGTTTTTCCTATGGCGATTACTTGCGTTCAGGAGCCATCGCAAGATATTCACCAATTATGAATTCGGTTGTTGACTTTGCCAAAAAAGGGGGCTATGTTTTTGGAATCTGTAATGGTTTTCAGATTCTTTGTGAGGCCGATCTATTGCCGGGTACACTACTCCATAACCTGAATCAGAAATTTATTTGCCGGAATACATTCATTAAGGCAGCCAATCATAACAATGCTTTTACGCAGGACGTACCAGACAGCGTTATTCGTATTCCAATTGCACATGGCGAAGGCCGATATTATGCAAGTGAAGCAACGATTGCTGAAATTGAAAAGAATGATCAGGTACTTTTCCACTATTGCGATGAAAATGGAGATCTTTTTGAACAGGGAAATCCCAATGGGTCGGTAAATAATATCGCTGGGATTTGCAACGCCGAACGTAATGTATATGGCATGATGCCACACCCGGAGCGTGCTTCTGATGAGGAGTTGGGGAATAAAGATGGTGAGTTTATTCTGAAATCATTTATCCATTTTGTATCTGAAAAACTTTAAATTATAATTTATGCGTAAGCTTTTAGCCTATTTTTTTCAGGGGCTTATTGCTACTGCCCCCATAGTGCTGACGGTATATTTACTCTATGTAAGTTTTGTGTATATCGATGGACTTTTGCCTTTCTCGATCCCCGGACTTGGCTTACTGGTGATTGTGTTATCTATTACAGTCGTTGGCTATCTTGTGAATCTCGCTATTCGCACGCCTCTGTATCATTTTGCGTCAAAGCTTTTGGATAAAATGCCATTGTTTCGTGTAATTGTTACTTCTATCAAAGACCTTTTGAGCGCTTTTGTCGGTAAAGAGAAGAAGTTTGAATATCCTGTGCGTTTATTGCTTGATAAGGAAAATGAAATAGAACGTTTAGGGTTTTTGACCCAAAAATCGCTTGAATTTATTGGTATTGAGGATGGAAAAATTGCAGTGTACCTGCCTTCTTCCTATGGTATTTTAGGTGATCTTTATATTGTACCTGCCTCACGGGTAAAGCCGCTTGATGCGCGTGCTGCAGAAACTATGAAATTTATAATTTCGGGAGGTGTATCAAAAACAACGCCTTTGATTCAGGCTACAGAAAATAAAAAACCAGAAAAAGAACCAAATCAGCATAATAATAGCTGAGAAAAAATGTTATTTTTACGTGATTTGTAACATTTTACATGTTATTTCGTCTTTTAGCGGGAATAACGAACTCAATAAACGAAATTAGATAGATCAACAACCCTTAAAACCCAATATGTGATGAGTCTAAAATTTCATTTTCTTGTTTTCATTTTACTATTTACAGGTTTGAGCGAAATCTTTGCCCAGGATCAGGACAAATGGAGCCTTAATGCCTGCATTGATTATGCGCTGGAGCATAACCTCAACATTCAGAAACAGGATCTTACCGTGTCAATTCTTAGGAATAATCTGGATATAGCCCGGTTTGATCGCTTGCCCTCTGTAAGTGCAAACTTTAGTGGCGGTAGTACATTTGGCAAAACTTTTAGTCAGGATGCCGGTCAATTTGTCGACGAGCAGATTAACTATTTAAATGGTGATGTTTCTACTAATGTTGCCTTGTTTGATGGTTTTCGCGATAAAAATACCATTCAGCAAAGAGACCAGGAAGCGCAAGCAGCACGCTATGATAAAGAGGCTTTTGCCAACGATATAGCTTTGCAGATTGTGAATTATTATTTGCAAATTTTGTATAATCGTGAACAATACAATGCTTCATTGTCGCAACTGAAAACCACCCAGGCACAGATTGATAGAACCAGGGAGCTGGTTAAGGCCGGTTCTGTGCCAAAAGGCGATGTGCTTGAGCTAAAAGCACAGGCTGCCAGTGAAAAAACCCAGTTGGTTAATTACCTTAATCTTGAAAAAGAGGCCCGGGTAAATCTTAAGCAGGCTATGAATATCGAAACTGACACATTGAATATTTCAAAGCCTGAAAACATCAATGCTGAGCAGCTTTTTGCCACATTAGAACCAATTGAGACTGTATACCAAACTGCTATCAGTCATTTGCCCGAAGTGAAGGCTGCTAAAGCCAGCATTATGGCTAACAAAAAAGCTGTCAGTATTGCGAAGGCTGATTATTACCCAACCCTGTATTTGGGTGCCAGCGTGTCTACCCGCTATAATGATGCTGCTGTGGATTTTAGTGACATAGGTAATAAATACACTTTCGGTGAGCAGGTACAGGACTACTTAAGTGCAAACGTTGGACTTACATTGTCTATACCTATTTTTAATAAATTCAGGACAAAATATAACGTAGATAATGCCAGAATTAATTATGAAATAGCTAAGCACGATGAATCACTTACTCTGCAGAATATATATCAGCAAATTGAGCGTGCTTTGAATGATTCACGAGCAGCTTATGAGAATTATCTGGCGGCTAAAGAATCGTTATCAGCCAACAAAGAATCATTTAAGTATGCTGAACAGCGCTTTAATGCCGGACTTATAAATTCTGTGGACTATAACCTGGCAAAAACAAATATGTCCAAAGCAGAAGTTACATTGCTCAATGCCCGCTATGACCTTGTTTTTAAAGTAAAAATACTCGATTTTTATATGGGAAGGGCATTGGAATTGTAGCCATCGTGGTTTTTTGTATTTTTGTCGGAAAATTATTAGCATGACCAAAATATTATGTGTTGATACAGCCACCGAAGTATGCTCGGTGGCGCTTTCTAAGGATGGTTTTTGCGCAGACAAAATAGAATCCACGGAAGAGCGTGCCCATGCCCGGGTACTTACCGTGCAAATTGAGGAGCTTCTTAAACGGAATAATATAACCGCTAAAGAACTTGATGCAGTTGCTGTAAGTGAAGGGCCTGGTTCTTATACAGGACTTAGGATTGGTGTTTCTGCAGCGAAAGGTATTTGTTATGCAACCGGCACGCCATTGATTGCCATTTCCACACTTCAAATATTGGCTGCTGCTTTTATGAAAGATCATGGGAGCCCACAAAAAGATGCATTGTTGATGCCAATGCTTGATGCGCGCAGGATGGAAATCTATTATGCTCAATATAACTTAAACCTTGAAGAACAAGTTAAGGCGACTCCCAAAATTATAGAACAGGGAACTTTTAATGAATTGAATGAGTGTTCAAAGATTTATATTATAGGAAGTGGTGCTGAAAAAAGTAAAGATGTGCTGGAATTAACAAATGCAGAATATTATCCGCAAATAATTAATAAAGCTGAGTACATGACTAATTTGGCTCAACAGTTTTATGTGACGGAGAAGTTTGCTGATTTGGCTTATTTCGAACCCGCCTATTTAAAGCCATTTTTGGCTACAACATCTAAAAAAAGGTTGTTTTGAACCAGCAAGTGTGCGTGCAACAACAGGCGTGCTTTTATAATAAAGAAATTTTTATGTAAGTTTGCCAAAAATTTAATTATCATGGGAGATACAACAGATATCAGAAACGGATTAACCATTAATTACAAAAACGGCTTGTATTCCGTTGTGAGTTTTCAGCATGTGAAGCCTGGTAAAGGACCGGCTTTTGTGCGTACGAAACTTAAGAATATTGAAACCGGTAAGGTAATTGACAATACATTTTCATCAGGCGCTAAACTCGATGTTGTACGCATTGAGAGAAGACCCTTTCAATATCTTTATAGGGACGAAACCGGTTTAATTTTTATGAATAATGAAACCTACGACCAAATTCCATTGGATCGTAACCTCATTACAGGAATTGATTTTTTAAAGGAAGGAATGAATGTTGATGTGGTTTTTCATGCTGATAACGAGGAGCCTCTTTTTGCCGAATTACCACCACAGGTTGAATTGGAAATAACCTATACTGAACCCGGAATTAAAGGCGATACTACTTCTACTTCGGCCATGAAACCGGCTAAACTGGAAACAGGAGCCGAGATTAATGTGCCTTTGTTTATTAATATTGGTGACAGAATAAAAATAGACACTGCAGAAGGAACCTATTTGGAAAGAGTGAAATCCTGATTTGTATTCAGCTTAAAATTGTATAAATTGCACTTAAAAGAATCGTATGGGTCGAAAAGCATCTTTACACCGATTGCAATTCTGTAATTTTAAGCTGGATTTTTTGCTGAATATCACACTGGCAATAAATGATAACCTGCCCATACAGGAGCTGCTCGACAGGTTTGTTGGAATTCTCCGTGAAGACCTGAACATTGGTAAGTTAATTTTATATAACTACAGTGAGAAGTGGGAGGTGCTGGCCTATGACGGAGTTTCAAAAAAGCTAATTGATGATATTTCAGTTGAAAATGATTTGCTTTACTATCAGCAAATTACCAACTTAACTACCACATTAAATATTCATCTGGGCCAATTTGATGTGATCATCCCCATCTTTCATAAAGATCGCCCACTGGCCTATCTGATAATTGGTGACATTGATGAAGAGCGTGTTGGCGTGAGCCCAACAATTAAGCATCTTCATTTTATACAAACGCTGGCTAATATTTTGGTAGTGGCCATTGAAAATAAGCGTTTATACAACCAGAACTTACATCAGAAAGTCTTGCACAAAGAGCTTGAACTGGCTTCTAAGATGCAAAGCATGCTGATTCCCACACACGCTTCATTGCCAAATAATGATTATCTCAGAACGGCAGCTTATTATTTGCCACACTTTGAGGTTGGTGGCGATTATTACGATATTATTAAACTACCCGGTAATAGTTATGGCTTTTGTATTGCCGATGTTTCGGGAAAAGGAATTTCAGCAGCCCTGCTAATGTCGAATTTTCAAGCCAATTTGCGTGCTTTGCTCAGCGAGAAAACTTCATTAATTGATGTTGTTGTCAACCTCAATGAACGGGTAATGAAAAACGCCAACGGAGAGAAGTTTATTACCTTATTTATTGGTCGGTATAATGCCGATACCCGCCGGCTTGAGTATATAAATGCCGGACATAATCCGCCAATTTTTTTCGAAGCAAGTGCCTACCAGGTTCGGTACCTGAAAACCGGTTGTACCGGGGTGGGTATGTTCGATGAGCTGCCAAGCATTGAAATGGGTGAGGATTATACAACACCGGGTTCAAAGTTGTTGCTTTACACCGACGGTATGGTTGAGCTGGAAAATGAAAACCAGGTCGAATTTGGTACTGGTATTATGGAACACGAATTGGTTCAGAAACAGTCTATTGATGACATTGTAGATAATACCATTAATCAACTTGATCAGCATAAAGGTGCCGGAAAATATAGCGATGATGTTACCTTATTTGCTTTTGAGTTCCTCTAAATTTTCACTTGAAAGTTTTTGGTTGTAGAGATCTATAGCTACAATTATTGCCGTAAATCCCCAAAACGGCACAGAAATTTTGTCTGTATCCAGAAAGTTATTCAGAAATCCGTGTAAAACATAGGTGGTTAAACCAAGAATAGCACCCATAAGATACCTTTTCAGGTTTGGGTCCCTGAGCAGGTAATAACGCCGTATTCCTGTAATTAAAATTGTAGTAATGAGTGCTATGTATGTTAACATGCCAGGTAGGCCCTGCTCTGCCAATGGTCCGAAATATTCAGAATGGGCATTTCCGCGATTAGCAGCATTGGTAGATATAATTGTGCGCTCGTAAGACATCTGATAGGGTGCATATTGAAACATATAAGTGCCCGGTCCAAAGCCCAACAAAGGCTTTTCACTAAACATTCGGAAAGCTGATTTCCAACGATTTATTCGCTCAAGATTCGACGCATCACTGGTAATATTGGTCATTGACTGTACATGTTCTCCAATATTTGAAACAGAACTTTCCTGCCGGTTTTGCTCAAGCTGGATCATAATTCTGTTCCACATGAAGCCAGTTGCTATAAGAGCTATAAATGCAAGTCCAAGGATATATTTCCAATTAATTTTTAGTTTTATGATGATGTATAAAACCAACGCACCTCCCACACTAAGCCATGCTGCCCTGGAGTAAGAAAAAATTAATGCAACACTAAATAGAACAAGCAAGCTGGCTGTACCAATCTGGGTAAGTAATGCTTTCCCTTTTCGAAAGGCCATCAGCGTTAAAAATGGTATGTAAAAGGCTAAAGCAGCACCATAAATCGTATGGTCCTTAAAGAAGGGATTAGCCGCCCAGTGGGCAATTTTTTTATCAAAAATGCCGTAGGTAGCATGCTTTACCAGTGCATAGGTTATCACAATGACCATTGGAATGGCATACAGCCATACCAGTTTTTCTAAATCTTTTGGTTTTCTGATGATTAATACCATCATGTAATAGAAGGTAACCAGAAACCATAAACGCATGAAAAAGAATTTAATGCTGACTACCGGCATGGTGCTGGTAACTGTGGTTAGGAGCAGCCAGGTCATTAAAATCGCACTAGCCACAGTAACAGGATGATGTAACAGTGGTTTGTTAATCCATTTTTTGGTAGGTAACAGCAACAGAAAAAGCAATAGAACTCCGGCAACCAATGGCTCTGTGGGAATAAACATATTTATGGGTAAACCACTGAAAAATTCACTCATGGGCACAGAAAGCGGCACCAAAAAGATAATCAGGAATATAAGTTTGTCAATAGCTTTCAGGGCCACCCAAACGATTCCCAGAACATAAGGTATGGTCAACAGGAAAAATTGTTCGCTAATGATAGCATAACCTGTCAAAAGGATGAACGCAATTGACAGGCTCCAGAATATAAACAGATTGCTTTGCAGGAGTTTTTTCACGAGAAATTATTTCTTCAGATATTTCCTGTAGGTGTCGAGAATTAATAGAATAAGTATACTAAAAACAAAGGCCCCAAATGTGGATACAACAACGATAAGCCACCTGACCGGATAAGCCTTTTTTTCTGATGGAATGGCATGGTCCACAACAAAAACGTGTGGTACGTTACTATTTGCTTCTATTTCCATTTCCTCTACTTTTTTGTTCAAAAATTTCACGCGTGATATGGATAGTTGAAGTCGTTGTGTTAAACTTTCGTATGCCCCACCATATTCTGATAAGATTTTTAGTTTTTCCTCAATTTTACGTACACCTTTGCTATTGCTTCGGCCTTCTGCAAGTGCCTGAGCATATGCATCATTGAAGACTTCTGCCTGGGATACATAGTTGTTGATGCCCATTTTTCGGATCACTTTTAAAGAATCTTCAAGTAATTCAATAGTTTTTTGCTCTTCTTCGTATCGTTCATGTAATAATTTCAATGCAATTTTGGCCCGCTTAAGCTTAATTTCGTTCATTAGGGTATCCGCATAATTTGAAATGGAATTGGCCATTTTGGCAGCCATTTCCGGATCTTCATCGAGCACCTCGATCCGCACAGACATGAATTTGGTGCGTTCTATTGAGATATTGGAATTGTATTCTTTCTTAATTTGTGTTTTCGGATATTTGGCATCTTGTTTTATTTCATAATGTTGAAATAAGTTGAATTTGTCAATGATCTTATTTTTAAGCTCATCAGAATTAAGTATCTGGAGCACCTGTTCAACTTCTTCTTCTTCTCCAAATTGTAAAGCGCCTTTAGACCCCATGTCATCCCTAATTACCGATTTTGCCAGGGATTCAGACGTGGCCGGATAGAGAATTACAGACGACTGAAATTTTGGGGTTATAATTAATGATGCTATAATCGAAATCACGGCTCCGATAGCTGTAATGGCAAAAATGATTTTCCATTTTTTGAGGATAAAAACGAAAAGATTTGTTGAATCAAATGTTGAATCCTGAGTAGTCTTATTCATTTGAGCTTATTTAAAAGTTTTGTGCAAAAATATAAATATCTGCCAATATCATTATGCTGGCAACGCAATAATTTATAATTCTATTGTGTAACTTAGTGTAAGTTTTTTAGATTCACCTTTATCAAGTTCTATATCCCAGTAAAGAAAACCTTTTTCTTCAATGTGCTTTGCCCCTGATAATTCTTCAATTTCGATTGTTTTATCTTTGATTTGGCTCACCGGTATTTGGTCTTCTATAGTAAGTTCAACTGAGTAGTTTTTTGTGTTTTTCACACTTATTTCATAGGTATAAGTTTCTGCTTTTTCCTTTCCCAGCAGGTTGCGTTTAATCTCATGCTTTAGAAGGTCTTTTTTGATTACTATAGATGGATCTCTGGCGATACTTAGTTTAAGTGTGTCGATAGTTTTTTTTGGTGTTAGAATGGTGCTTCCAACCCAGGTATTTTCGAAAAATATGGCTGCTTCGCCTTTTAAGAGATTAATTTTTTCCCATCCTGGTATTTCTGCAATCAGAAAAGCCTCATCGGCAAATTCGGGTAAGGCAAAATAGTGAAACTCTGCTGGTATGGATGTGGTTTTAAGTTCAATTTGTTTTTCCTGGTTATGTGCTGGTATAGTGTAGGCTTTATCGAATTTATATTCTATACGGTTGGTTTGCTCTACTGTACTTACGCCTTGTGCATTGCTCGAGGTTATTTCGTATGCAGCTTGAACTCCCGCTGCAGAGCTTGCAACATCCCGGGCAGGTTTTGCACTGCTTTTCCTGTTCTTTCTGGAAATCTCCTCTTTTTCTGTATCCATTACCATGATTTCGTTGAGTTGGGTTGCAGCAGGTCTCATGGTTAGGTTGATGTTGCTTGTTTGGCCGGCATTGACCCTGAACCGTGATGTGGCAGATGGCTCAAAACCAATGGCGCTTGCACTTATACTGTAATAGCCGGGCTTTATATTGCTGATGTTGAAGTTGCCATTTGAGTTTGAAACTGTGCCGGTTACGTTGTTTCCGTTTTGCATGAGCACAATGTTTGCGTAAGGTATTGCTGTTCCGCTATTCTCAAAAACGCGTCCACGTATGCTACCGGTTTGTTTCATTCGCTGTATAGTGCGCTTGCCCGTTCCGTATGATGGTTTGGGTTGGTTGGTAAACCATACCCGCATGTCGGGTTTTTCATTTGTTAGTGTGGGGTTGGAGTTACTAACACCTGCTTTTACATTTTTCCATGTTTTAGAGGTGTTTTGTTTTACCACGGCTTTGTGTATGAGTTTTATGGGTTCTTTGGTAGATGGTACCAATAATTCATAAGCTGCGCGCCAACTTGCATTGGGTATGTAGCCTGTAACTTCCAAAGTGGCATTGGTGTGTTTTGTGGCCTTGAGATTTACTATAATTTCTGCAAATGGTTCGCGGCGAGCCTGACGTACTGCAATGCTGTCGGCCAATGCTGTCATTTGTTTATTTAGGTCATGTAATTCATATTGTACATCCAGCTCGGTATTGTGTATTTCCTGCATTCTCGTCCTGTAAAAATCAGCAACAATCTTAAGCTGATCTTTAGTGAGTGTTTCCTGTCCCTTAATATTATAATTGGTTTTCAGTAGGGTTATTTCCTCTTTCAGGGCTTTGAGTTTGTTGTTTAGTTTTTGCTTTTTTTGCTGTATGTTTTTCCGTTTTCCCCGGAGGTCATCCAGTGCATTCATGGGCAGGGTATTGGGGTTTATCCTGGGTTCAACAGACCTCACTCTGATGGTTTCAGGCGTTTTTATTCTAATGGATGTTGGGTCGATACTTTGTGGTAAATGCTGAATAACCAGCACTGTTTCTCCCTGAGTTATGCTGGCTTTTGCGTTGGATTGAATGAGGGCCCCATCCAGTAGAAAAGTGACTTCATCAATATTGGTTTTTACGCGCAATGTGTCATTGGCATGCAAGGTAATGGCTGTCGTAATTAGTAAAAAGCAAAAGATGTATTTTTTCATGATGCAGGTTTTTTTAATGCACCCTAATATACATCTTTTTACGAATTAATATGAAAAGGTTTTTAATTACTTATGTCGTTCTATCAGTATCTTTTCAACCTCTTTAATCGTCAGATTGCGCTTGCTTAATAAAACCATTAAGTGGAAAATCAGGTCTGCAGATTCATTCAGCAATCTTTCATCGTTTGAGTTTTTCGCTTCAATAACTGTTTCTACAGCTTCTTCACCTACCTTTTGGGCGATTTTATCAATGCCTTTTTCAAATAGTTTTGTGGTATATGAACCATCGGGCATTTCTTTTTTACGCTCATCGATAATATTTTGCAGTTGAGGCAGAAAACCCAGAATTCCTGACTTTTTTGTGGCAAAACAGTTGTAATTCCCTGTGTGGCACGTAGGACCTTCTGGTGTAGCCATTACCAGGAGTGTGTCATTATCGCAATCGGGATAAAGATCTACCAGTTTGAGATAGTTTCCGCTACTTTCACCTTTTACCCAAATTTGTTGTCTGCTGCGGCTGTAAAAAGTTACTTTGCCCGTTTCTATGGTTTGATTCAGGGCTTGTTTGTCCATGTAGCCAAGCATAAGTACCTGGTGTGTTTCTGTATCCTGTACTATGACTGGCACTAAGCCGTTTTGTTTGTCGAAGTCTATTTGTTTAATGTCCATATTCATGATATAAATTTAATTTTGAAATTAGAGTCGCATGGCGATTCCCTGATTTTTAAGAAATAATTTCAGGTCACTGATTTGAATCTGATTATAGTGAAACACACTTGCTGCAAGCGCGGCATCGGCTTTCCCCTCTTCAAATGCACCTGCAAAGTGGTCCATTGTGCCCGCACCGCCCGATGCAATAATTGGGACATTGACGGTTTTAGATAATTTCTGTAACGCTTCATTTGCAAAACCGCTAATTGTGCCATCGTGATTCATAGATGTGAAAAGAATTTCTCCTGCACCCCGCTGCACGCCTTCTTTGGCCCAGCTAAATAGTTCCTTTGCAGTACGCTGTGTGCCACCTTTGGCATAAACGTTCCATTGCCCGTCTTCGAGTTTTGCATCAATGGCCAGCACTACGCACTGGTTTCCGAATGCAAGGGCAATATCATTGATGAGTTTTGGGTTGCTTAGCGCTGCAGAGTTGATTGATACTTTATCTGCCCCGGCCTTGAGTAACACGGAAGCATCCTGTGCGGTTTTTATGCCACCGCCAACGGTGAATGGGATGTTCACATGCCGGGCAATGCGTCTGACCAAATCCGGAAAAGTGTTTCGTTCTTCCTGGCTTGCTGTAATGTCGAGATAAACCAATTCATCGGCACCTGAAGCACTGTATAATTTTCCTAATTCTACCGGATCGCCCACATCCTTTATTTGTTTAAAATTAATGCCTTTTACGGTTCTTCCGTTGCGGACATCGAGGCACGGGATAATGCGTTTGGTTAACATAAGTTCATCCATGTTTTGAGGTTTATACTTTCTTGCGTTTTTTCATAAAGCGCTTTGCCAACAATGGCTTTAGAGATGCCGATTTGTTCCAGTTCCATTAAATCTACCCTTGCACTGACTCCACCGCTGGCAATGATGGTAAGTCGGGGGAAGTGTCTTTTAAGTTTTTCGTAGAGTCTAATTTCAGGACCATTCATCATGCCGTCGCGCTCAATGACTGTTATTACGGCTGTTTTTAATCCTTTTTTTACAAATTCATCCAGTAGCGTTGTAATGCTCATGCTGGTTTGTTCTTGCCAACCACTGATGGATATTTGTTCCTTGCGCACATCTGCTGAAAGCCAGATGCGATTATTGCCAAACTCCTCTAACCAGTTTGAAAATAGTTCTGGTTGTTTGATGGCAGTACTTCCAATGTTTATGGCGTCTATGCCGCTATTGAGCAGGTTTTGCACTTGTTTAGTGGTTTTTATGCCACCACCCACATCTATTTTTAAGTTTGTACCAAGTGCAATACGTTTGATGGTTTCCAGGTTTTGCTGTTGCCCCGTTCTGGCAGCATCGAGGTCTACGATGTGCAGCCTCCCGGCACCACATGTCTCAAAGCCTTTGGCAACTTCAACCGGGTCTGCTCCATATGTGGTTTGCTGACTAAAATCTCCTTGTTTCAGTCTTACGCATTTTCCATTGATGATATCTATTGCAGGAATAATTTCAATCATAGTGTTATAAATTTTTGTAAAAATTCGGCGCCCACCTCACCGCTTTTTTCGGGGTGGAACTGCACGCCATAAAAGTTTTTGTATTGCATAGCCGCACTAAATATATCGCCATAGTTTGTGGTCATTGCGGTATGCTTGTTTAGTGGTACATAATAGCTGTGAACAAAATAGACGTATTGCTCGTGAAGCACGCTGAAGATTCCTTCACCCATTGCATTTACTCTGTTCCAGCCCATGTGTGGTATCTTAAAACCGGGTTTTTTGGTGAACTTTTTCACGGGTGCGGGTAAGATATCCATGCATGATGTTGACCTTTCATCAGAATAGTTGCACATTAATTGCATGCCCAGGCAGATGCCCAAAACAGGTTGCTTCAGTGTTTGAATTACTTTGTCCAGACCATGTTCTTTCAAGTATCGCATGGTGCCCGAAGCTTCGCCAACGCCAGGGAAGATAACCTTGTCTGCCTTACGGATCTTTTCCGGATCAGCAGTTACCTCAGCCCGAATGCCCAGGCGCTGTAAGGCAAAGTCAACGGATTGGATGTTACCTGCATTATACTGGATGATAACTATTTGCATAAACTTCACTTTTTATATTTGCCCTTTGGAGGAGGGCAGTTCATTTTCCGGGTTTTGTTGAATGGCCATTTTTATTGATCGTGCAAATGATTTGAACACCGCTTCAATGATGTGGTGATCGTTTTCGCCTGAAGCATTTATGTGTACGGTACATTGCGCTTTTTGAGAAAACGAGCGAAAAAAGTGTTCAAACAATGTGGCATCAATTCCACCTACGGTGTTGCGACGAATTGGAACAGACCATTTTAAATAGGGGCGACCTCCGAAGTCGATAGCGGTAGAAGCTAATGCCTCGTCCATCGGTAATGTAAAACCATAGCGATTTAGGCCTTTTTTATTGTTCAAGACGTTGGCAAAAGCTTCACCTAAGGCTAAGGCAGTGTCTTCAATGGTGTGGTGTTCGTCTACTTCCAGATCGCCCAGGCAGTTGACCCTGAGTGTAACCTGCCCGTGAAAACCTATTTGCTCCAGCATGTGATCGAAAAAACCAATTCCGGTTTTAATCGTCGGGTTTTCGAAACGGTTGAGATCCAAATACACTTCGATATCAGTCTCTTTTGTTTTACGTTTTACCAGGCTTTGTCTTTGTTCTTCTACTAAAAAGTTCACAATATCGTCCCATTCATTGCTCACAACTGCCAGATTTTGCGACTGGCGTGTGCCAGTGTTTGATTCCTGAAAAAGGATGGCCCGGCTACCTATGTTTTCAGCCAGCTCCACGTCAGTGAAACGGTCGCCAATCACATACGATTCGGCCAAATTATATTGGCCATTCAGGTAGCTAGTCAACATGCCTGTTCCGGGCTTGCGGTTTGGGCTGTTGTCTGAGGGTAACGACGGGTCTATGTGTATGGCGTCGAAAACAATGCCTTCCCCCTGGAGCGTATTTACCAAAAGGTTTTGCAAAGGAGTGAATTTGTCCAGAGGAAAGTTTTCGGTGCCCAGACCATCCTGATTAGTTACCATTACCAATCGGTAGTCGGTGCGGGTAACTAATTTTTTTAGTGCCGTGATCACACCCGGCAAAAAGCGGAACTTATCCAAACTGTCTACCTGGAAGTCATCTGCTGGTTCTGCTATAAGTGTCCCATCACGGTCTATGAAGAGTATTTTTTGCATGTTTTTATGTTTATGAGGTGGCAAGTTTTTGCGCTGTGTCTGGCTTTCTTGTGGTGCTCAGATTTTGAAGTGTTTTTAATAGTAAGCTGTTTTCTCGCGGCGTACCTATGCTTATGCGCAATGTGTTTTCACAACCGGGCAAAGTGCTTCGGTTACGTACAATAAGCCCCCTTTCTTTTAACTTTTTGTAAATCGCTTCTGCATTATTGAACTTAACCAATAGGTAGTTCGCATCAGAAGGATATACCGCAACTACTTCATTGAGTTTTTGAAGGGTTTTGGCCGTTTTATTACGTTCGCTAATTATTATTTTTACCCATTGTCTCATAACTGGGGCAAGCTTGAGGGCCTTCAATAATTGCTGCTGTGTGAGTTGATTGAGATTATAAGGTAATTTTATGCGCATGAGCCATTGAATGATTTCCGGATTGGCAAATGCCAGCCCGCCACGAATACCGGCCAGACCCCAGGCCTTGGAGAATGTTTGCATTACTACCAGATTAGGAAACTCGGCAATGCGGTTACGCCAGGGTTCAGATTCGCTAAACTCTAAATAAGCCTGATCAACAATGACCAATCCGTTGAAATTATTAAGTATTTTTTCGATGCGCTCCGGATTCAATAGGTTGCCGGTAGGGTTGTTGGGTGAGCAAAGAAAAATCATTTTTGTTTGAGCATCGGTGGCTCCTAAAATATTTTCAGCATCAGGCTGAAAACTATCGTCAAGCATAACTTCCTTGGTTGTGCAACCTTGAATGTTTGCTGCTACTTCGTACATCCCGTAGGTGGGCTGGGGTATTACTACATTAGATTCGCCCGGTTCCGTGAAGATTCTGAAAAGCAGATCTATGATTTCATCTGAACCGTTGCCAGGTAAAACACAGTTCTCCGGTAAATTATAGTGTTCGGCCAGAGCCGCACGTAATTCTGTTTGATTAGGATCCGGGTAGCGACCCAATGCTCCAAAAGGATTTTCATTGGCATCCAGTAATACTTGTTGCCCCTGTTTTACAAGGCTGCGGGCCGAACTGTATGGTTTTAGTTTGCGTATGTTGGGTCTGACGAGTCTGTCGATGTTCATGGTTGTGTATTTTTAATGTTGTCCATTCTGAGTTGCATAGCATTGGCATGCGCCTGAAGTTGTTCGTTTTTGGCCATGGTTACTACCGTTTTGCCTATGGCGTTTACGCCCTGAGGAGTTAGTTCCTGAAAAGTGATTTTTTTCATAAAGGCATCCATGTTCACGCCACTGAAAGCCGTTGCTGCCCGGTTGGTTGGTAGTGTATGATTGGTACCCGATGCGTAGTCACCAGCACTTTCGGGTGTAAGCGTACCAATAAAAACTGAACCGGCATTGGTGACCTTCCCGGCAAGCACACGTGCGTTTGATGTGGCCAGGATGAGGTGCTCTGGTGCATAGGCATTACTAATGGTCATAGCTTCATTGGTATCTTTGACTTTCACCAAGAGACTTTTCTCCAAACTAACGCGTGCAATTGCTTTTCGGGGAAGTTCTTCGAGTTGCCTGGCCAGTTCCTGTTCAATTGCTTTGAGCTTAGAGTTGTCTGTGCCAATAAGTATTACCTGGCTATCAATGCCGTGTTCGGCTTGTGAAAGCAGGTCTGCAGCTACAAATGCTGCATTGGCTTCAGCGTCAGCAATGATTGCCACTTCACTTGGTCCGGCTGGCATATCAATAGCAACACCCTCCAGAAAAGCTAACTGTTTCGCTGCGGCTACATATTGATTTCCGGGACCCAATATTTTATCGACTTTTGGAATACTTTCTGTACCATAGGTCATTGCTGCAATGCCTTGTGCTCCTCCTGTACAATACATTTTGCTAAGTCCTGATTGCAAAGCAGCATATTGAATTGCAGGTGGAATATTGCCATTTTCGTCAGGTGGGGTAACCATTGCAATTTCCCTGCAACCGGCCAATACAGCCGGAACTGCCAACATAATTACGGAAGAGAAGAGTGGCGCTGTACCACCCGGAATATAAAGGCCAACTTTTTCGATGGGCAAAGAGCGCTGTTCGCATATTACTCCTGTTGATGGTTCAATTTTTAATGGTGGCGTTATTTGAGCCTCGTGGAATTTTTTGATGTTTACAATGGCATGATCGATGGCTTTTTTAAGGTCTGATGGTACGTTTTTGGTGTTTTTATTCATGGATTCTTTGTCAACCATAAGCTTTTTGGGGGCTTTGCCATCAAATCGAACCGAAAAATTTAAGAGGGCCCGGTCGCCATTGTTTTTTACTTCACGCATAATTTTTTGTACAGCCTGAAACAGATCTTCACTCTTCTGTACGGGGCGTTTTATGCGGCGATCGAGGTCTTTTTTGTCGCTATATTGAATGTATTGCATGGTATCGTTTATGAGTATTACATAATCATTTTTTCGAGAGAAGTGACTAATATGCCCTGGGCACCGGCACTTTTCAACTGGTCGATAACCTGCCAGAATTTATTTTCATTCACTACTGAGTGCACTGAACTCCATCCTTTGTCTGCCAGCGGAACCACCGTTGGGCTTTTCATGCCGGGTATGAGTTGAATGATTTCATCCAGCTTGTCATTGGGGGCATTGAGCAGTATGTATTTGTTGTTTTCGGCTGCCATTGCGGCGTCGAAGCGGAAAATCAGTTGATTAAGGAGTTCATCTTTAGCCGGGCTAATTGCCGGGTTTTTAATTAGGAGTGCTTCGCTTTTTATTACGGATTCCACTTCTTTAAGGCCATTGCTTATCAGTGTACTACCTGAACTTACAATGTCGAGAATGGCGTCGGCCAGTCCAATACCTGTAGCTATTTCTACTGAGCCACTAATTTCGTGTACTTCTGCTCTGATGTTTTTTTGTAAAAGAAACTTGGTGAGGATTTGAGGATAGGATGTAGCGATACGTTTTTTTTGGAACCACTCAAGGCCGGGATAGTCGTTTTCTTTGGGGATGGCCAGAGAGAGCCGGCATTTGGCAAATCCCAACTTTAGCGCTGTTTCTACCGGCCGGTTTTTTTCCAGTACCTCATTTTCTCCCACAATACCTGCGTCAGCTACTCCATCGGCTACATATTGAGGGATGTCATCGTCTCTGAGATAGAGCAGCCTCACGGGAAAATCGTTTGATAACGCAATGAGTCGCCTGGCCCCGTTTGTGAAACGTATGCCCGATTCTTTAAATAACTCAAGTGATTTGTCGCTCATGCGACCTTTTTTCTGTACTGCAATTGTAATTTTCTCCATTGTATTGTTCGTTTAAATTTTTTTAAATAAAAAAGGCCGGCAGTTAGCTGCCGGCCTTTTCTGATAAAAGATTATTTTTATTCAGACCATACGCATCCTGCCACGTGTTTTATATACTCGTGATGATGATGGATATGGTGATGAATTTGTATGGTTTTATTTGTGTTCATTTTTAATTTCTATTTTACTTTTTTCATCTATCCCGATTCGCTTCGCTCCCGGGATTTATTTCGACTAAAACTTTCAATGTATTCCGATTTTGAAAGTTTAGTCTCAATAAAAAAGGCCTGCAGTATCTGCAGGCCTTTTTCTGTATTTTAGGTCTTAGCATACCACTGCGCTTTCGTCACACAATTATGTGATGATGATGATGCATGGTATGTGTTGACATTTGTTTCATTTTTTTCTCAATCAGTTGCAAGTATAGGAATGATTTCTAACATATACAAATATTAAATTAAAATGTTTGTTTTTTGTTTACCATGTTCAGCCGTTTATGTGTCTGAAAACCTTAGTATAAGCCTTTCGTGACAAAAAATAAATTTGTATAAGCAAAAAAAAATGCTTAAATTTTAGTATTACATAGCAAAAAATAATAACAATATATAATTATGACACACACATGTAAAACACTTTACGAAAAAGTAACGGATAAGTATCCGGAATTAGCTAACAGGGGGTTAGAGGTTTATTGCTCACTGGCAGGAAAAACTGAAAGGCTCGATGGCATTCATTTTTATTATGGAAAAAATTCGTTGAATTGGCTTGTTGAGCAGTTGTCCGAAAATTTGTCAGATGAAGATATGGAACAGGTATTTTACGGAATTTTAGCGGATCTGCGGGCTTTAAATAAAAAATTTAAAGATTTGGAGCACAATATTCGCTCTTTCCCATCAACAAGGCGATATTGGAGTTTACTCGACAAGTAAACGTTTGCAAATTACTTGCTAAAATGAAGTTTCCGGTCGTAAATGCTAAAACGTGAATATCAGAAAGACACGCACAGTAACCTGAGCAGCCATATTGCCGACTTTTTTTTATATTTCAAACATAAGTCGTATATTTATCCTTTAAATCAAACGAAAGTTACATTGCATGGAACCATTAATCATTGAAGCCACTCCAAAGACGCCAAAAGTTGTATTTGATCCCAATGAACAATTATACGAGATTTCAGGTCGCTCACTTCCGGAGAATGTTGTTAAAACTTATGATCCGGTGATTAAGTGGATTGAGCGAAATCTTTCAGATGCGAAGGGTCAGATTGTGTTTAATTTTAAAATGGATTATCTGAATAGTGCTTCGGCTAAAATGATTTCTTTGATTTTAAGTAAACTTGAGGAATTATATGCTTCAGGAGTTAAAGTAACTGTTAAATGGTTCTATAATACCGATGATGATGATATACAATCGGAGGGAGAAATATACCAGATGTTGAAAAAGGTACCTATTAAACTTGTGGGTATTGAAGACGAAGAAGGAGAGGAAGACGATTTTTAAAAGCTTTATAAGTGGACATTCAAGCATTTCTTACTTTACTTGAGAAGCATCCCGGCTTAACACAGACTATAGAAGCACTTCCAAAGCAAAAAAATATTATTTGGAATAATCTTAAAGGTTCATCATTATCGCTGATGAGCCTTTTGTCTGCTAAAAAACTAGATAAGCGCTTGTTGCTGATTGTGGAGGAAAAAGAACAAGCTGCACAACTTCAAAATGAACTGGAAGCCTTTCATGGGGATGGTAACGTCTATTTTATGCCTTCAGCTTTTAAGCGCTCTATTGCGCATGGGCAGCCTGATGCAGACAGTGGGCTTTTGAGAACCGAAGCACTTAGTGCTTTTTTCAACAATAAAAAACCGAACCCGGTAATGATTTCCTATCCTGAGGCTTTGGCCGAAAAAGTCTTCAGGCCTGAAGATTTAATTGAGCACAGATTGCACGTTAGGGTGGGCGACCAATTGTCTCCTGATTTTATCCAGGAAGTGCTTCAAACCTACGGTTTTGAATTTGCTGATTTTGTCTATCAGCCTGGCCAATATGCTATGCGGGGTAGTATAGTTGATGTGTTTTCATATGCAGCCGACTGGCCTTTTCGCATTGATTTTTTTGGTGATGAGGTGGAGAGTATCCGTACGTTCGATATTGAATCCCAATTATCGAGAGGCCAGAATGAAACAATTAACCTTGTTCCTGACCTTAACGATGAAACCATGTTTCAGAACAGGGCAGGTTTAATAGGGCTCTTAGGTGCAGAAACCCTTGTGGTAGTTGCTAACCTCAAATATACACAAGAACGAATTCAAGTTACCATCGAAAGTGCTTTGAAAAATGCTTCAGCTTTGAAGGAGGATTATAATATAGAGCTTGATCAAGCTCTTGTTCAGGCTGAGCATGTTACTTTAGTGAATCAAAAGTTTTTCACCATTGAGTCTCAATTAGCAAAAGAAGGAGGAGAGGCTAAAATTGAATTCGATACTTCAGCACAACCAGGATTTCAGAAAAACTTTCAGTTAATTGCCGAGCACTTAAAGCAAAATACATTTGCCGGATATCGTAATATAGTGTTTTCAACTCAGCAGAGCCAGATCGACAGGCTCACCCACATTTTTAAAGAAATGGAAAGTGAGGTGCAGTTTGAGCCTGTTATTGGCAGGTTGCATGAGGGGTTTATTGACCATCAAATTAAGGTGGCCTGCTATACCGATCATCAAATATTTGACCGTTATCAGAGATTTTATCTTAAACAACGCTTTAGTAAAAAAGATGCCATCTCTCTCAAGGAGTTAACCGGATTGCACCCCGGTGATTATGTTGTGCATATTGATCATGGCGTGGGCCAATTTGGAGGGCTTGAAAAGATTGATATTAATGGTAAACCACAGGAAGCCATAAAGCTGATATACAAAGATAACGATGTGCTCTATGTGAATATTCATTCGCTGCACCGCATTTCGAAGTACAAGGGAAAAGACAATACACCTCCACGCATACACAAACTCGGTTCGGCAGCATGGGCCAAATTGAAATCCAAAACCAAGTCGAAAGTTAAAGATATTGCGCGCGACTTAATTAAGCTTTATGCAGCTCGCAGACAAAAGAAAGGATATAGTTTTGGCGACGATACTTATTTAAACGAGCAGCTCGAAGCATCATTTATTTATGAAGATACACCCGATCAGCTAAAAGCCACCCAGAATGTAAAAGCTGACATGGAAGCCAATATCCCTATGGACCGCCTGGTATGCGGCGATGTGGGGTTTGGTAAAACCGAAGTGGCCATAAGAGCAGCCTTCAAAGCTGTTTGCGATAGTAAGCAGGTAGCTGTATTGGTACCTACCACCATTTTAGCTTTTCAGCATTATAAAACATTTTCTGATAGGCTCAAAAATTTCCCGGTGCGGGTAGAGTATATTTCCCGTATGCGCTCGGCCAAAGATCAGCGGCAAATTTTGAAAGATCTAACCAGTGGAAATATTGATATTTTAATAGGTACCCACCGTTTGGTAGGGAAAGATATAAAATTTAAGGATCTGGGTCTGCTCATTAATGATGAGGAACAGAAATTTGGGGTTACAACAAAAGAAAAAATAAGGGCCATGAAGGCCGATGTGGATACGCTTACCATGACAGCTACTCCAATACCACGGACCTTGCAATTTTCCCTTATGGGAGCCCGTGATCTCTCTATTATCAACACAGCACCTCCAAACCGTTATCCCATTACAACAGAGTTGCATCCATTTAATGAGGATGTAATAAGAGAGGCCATCGATTACGAAATATCAAGGAATGGACAGGTGTTTTTTATTCATAACCGGGTACAAAATATTGCTGAAGTAGAAGCTTTGATAAAGCGTTTATGCCCAAAAGCCAGCACAGTTCATGCTCATGGACAAATGGAAGGTAGAACGCTGGAAAAAACCATGATGGATTTTATTGATCAGAAATATGATGTGTTGGTGGCCACCACAATTATTGAGTCAGGACTTGATATTCCCAATACCAACACCATAATTATAAATGATGCACAGAATTACGGTTTGAGTGATTTGCATCAATTGCGGGGAAGGGTTGGGCGCTCCAACAAGAAAGCTTTTTGCTATTTACTCACGCCCCCGCTGACTACCCTTACCAGGGAAGCGCGGCGCAGGCTTCAGGCAATAGAGATGTTCAGTGAGCTGGGCAGTGGATTTAATATTGCCATGCAAGATTTGGATATCAGGGGTGCCGGTAATTTGCTTGGCGCAGAACAAAGTGGTTTTATTGCTGATGTTGGACTGGAAACTTACCAGCAAATACTCGATGAGGCCATGTATGAACTTAAAGAAACAGAGTTTTCAGAGTTGTTTAGCCACGAGCAAGCAGAAAAAGTTGAGGATAATAAGGATTGGTCGCGCGAATGTCAGGTGGATACTGATTTTGAAGTACGCTTGCCCGATAGCTATATTGCCAATGTCTCCGAACGCATTAAACTATACCGTGAATTGGACAATATGAAACAATCGGATGAAATAGAGGAGTTTGAACAACGGCTTGTTGATCGTTTTGGCGCACTCCCCAATCAGGCTGTTGACTTGCTTATCGTTGTTAGGATGCGTATGCTGGCACGCAAGCTTGGTTTTGAAAAAATAGTGATTCGAAGTGGTAAAATGCTGGCATGGTTTATTAGTAATAAAGAAAGTTCTTTCTATGAATCAGAGGTTTTTATGCACATTTTGGGTAAGTTGCAGGAAAATCCACATATCGGCCGAATTGAAGAAAAGAACGATAAATTAAGGCTTGTTTTTACGGAAATTGAAAATGTAACAACGGCGCTGGAAAAATTAAAAAAAATTATGTGATCCTCATTTTTGTATTAACTTTACATGCAGCGAAAATAACAAGTTAAAGCTTATGGATTTTTTCAAGGAACCGAAAACCATATTAGAACTTTTTACATACGACCTTACAACTTTTTTTTATGAGGACTATAAGGAAGTGAACAGTGAAGAGATTTTGGACACTGTATTGATCGATTATGAAAAAAATCTTCCCTGGAAAGAGTTTGAAGTGTTTAACCGTGTTGTATTCAGAGTTTTTATTGAAAAAACAAATATTACAGGGACTAATCACATCAATGTAACTTTTCATGCTGATGAGGGTTATACTAAAGAGCATATTTTAAAAATTGTAGAAAAAGTTACACGCATTACCGGCATAGATGATAACCGTAAAGGTTTTTGGTCCAGCAGCGATGATGTCCAATTCGAAAAGGGCCATGTAGACCGTATGTGGACACTCGGGAAAAACGAAAATATTTATTCCCTGAGACTTATTTACGATAAAAACAACGGTTTGCAGTTATCTATACTGTTTTTCACCAATTTACTGAAGCAGCTCGGTAAATTGTAAATCTATTCTTATATTGGTTAACAGGTGGGCTGCCAACCCTAACTACCTGTCTAAAGAATCTATTTTAAACTTTTCCTGAAAAAAACCGCCACATAAATACTAAAAGCCAGCGTAGTGGCTCCCTGAATCCACAGGCTGGTTGAAACCAATCCCATGTGCAAAACTGCAGTTTGTATGAGTAAATATTTCGCCACATAATAGGCAAGTTTACTCAGGATTATACTGGAAAGTATGGCTACAAACTTCGATTTAACGCTGTTGGCAATAGCAAAGAACAACACTACATTGAGTACCAGTTCAGCACTGATAAGGATGGCCTTGGGCAGTACCGGATGACCAGAAACCAGAAAGGTGAAAAATGGTAGTGTTGCTGCCAAAACAAGCGCATTGATTTTATGTGTATGTACCAATGCCAGAATTAACACAATGCGCATGGGCTCCAGCAAATAAAGAGGGAAACTCAGCATATGTGAGATTGCCGGAATGAAATAAATAAAAGTAATAGCTGCCACATCAAATAAGGCGTGGAGCAGCTTCCGGTTCAATGTAATTGTTGTAGCCATAATTTTTTTATTTAATCTTATAAATTTACAAATATTTCATTAATCAACAATACAATTACAAATTCACTTTAAAGTATTGATATAAAGGGCATTAGTTTTTATTTGCTATTTTATATTCATTTTAAATTATTGAAATTTTATGCAATTTTCTTAATTTTTGCTTATATTCATAACTCACTAAAATATTGGCTTTTGCAAATTGGCTGATGTCTGCTCCACTTGTGTATATACAAATGCATAAGTACATTATACTTCAAGCATGCAGCTTTAACGCATTGATTTTTCAAAGATTAAAATTTTTACCATGGACAGAAGAGCGTTTTTGAAAAAAAGTTTCAGGGCCGGACTATTTGCCGGCGCCGCACTTGCTTTTGGGCGCTATGGCGAATTACTTGCCAATACAGCCCAAAACAACAGCATTCCTTATGATTTGGTTGCAGTACGAAATGGCGAGCCGGCTCAAATGTATGAACGAGCCATAAATGCCATGGGCGGAATTTCCAAATATGTTAAAAAAGGCCAACGTGTAGTTGTGAAACCCAATATTGGTTGGAATGTAGTACCTGAATTGGCTGCAAACACTAATCCTGAACTGGTAAAGGCCATTGTTAAAAGTTGTTATGAGGCCGGAGCTGGGTCAGTTTATGTGTTTGATAATACCTGTGATGATTGGAATAAATGCTATGATAGCAGTAAACTAAAGCAAGTTGCTAAAGAAGCCGGAGCTCAGGTTGTTTCCGGAGCCAGTGAAAGATACTATCAGCATGTAGATATCCCACAGGGAAAAAAACTCAAAAGTGCCAAGGTACATGAGCAAATTCTTGAAGCCGACGTATTTATTAATGTGCCAATACTAAAAAACCACGGTTCAGCCAAACTAACCATAGCCATGAAAAATCTTATGGGTATTGTTTGGGATCGGTCGTACTGGCACCGAAATAACCTGCACCAGTGTATTGCTGATTTTTCTACCTGGCGTCAGCCCGATCTCAATATTATTGATGCTTACCGTGTAATGATGAAAAATGGTCCGCGGGGTCGTTCCGATGCAGATGTGGCCAAGATGAAGTTTCTGGTAATGTCTGACGATATGGTAGCTGCCGATGCGGCAGCCAGTAAAATATTTGGCATGCAACCGGAAGCTGTGCCTTACATTCAATATGCACACGATATGAACGTGGGTAATATGAATCTGAAACAACAAGAAATCGGACGTATTAAAATTTAATGCATGAATTACAGGTACCTGAAAATTTTACGCGTCGCTATCGCCACCATTTTTTTATTTCTTGCAGGTATAGCTTTTATTGATTTTACTGGTTTGTGGCCAAACGAACTTATTAAAGGTACCATGTGGGTGCAGTTTGTTCCCTCTTTGTTGACTTTCTCCAGGCTGTTTACTTTCACTGCCCTGGGTTTTGTGGTTGTTTTGGTGCTGACTCTACTTATTGGGCGGTTTTATTGTGCATCTATATGTCCATTGGGGATTTTTCAGGATGTAATTCTCAGAATTGCCCGCCGGTTTAAGAAAATTCGGTTTCGTTACCATAAACCCGTACGTTTAATACGGCATATACTTTTTGCAGTTACTGCTTTAACGTTAATTTTCGGGAGCTTGCTTGCCTTGAATTTTCTCGATCCATACAGTTTGTTTGGTCGTATCTTTTCCGATTTGTTCAGACCCATTGTGATAGCTTTTAATAACATGATGGTTGGCATATTCCAGGAATTTAATGTTTATACCCTTTATTACATCGACGTACACCCATTGAGTATTGCGGTGTATCTTGTTCCGGTACTTTTTCTGGGTCTTATAACCTATTTAACTGTTACCCACGGCCGGTTGTATTGCAATACTGTGTGCCCGGTAGGGACTTTGTTGGGCTATTTGTCGAGGTTTTCAATTTTTAAAGTGCGCATTAATACGACAAACTGCACCAATTGCAAACTGTGCGAAAGAGCATGCAAGGCAGAATGTATCTCTCTGTCTGACCATAAAATTGACCATTCGAGGTGCATTGCTTGTTTTAATTGTCTTACAGTGTGCAACTTCAATGCAATTGACTTTGCAGCAAAAAGTCAAAAGCTCCAGCCTGTAACCATAGACCAGCCCGATGATCCGGAGCGCAGACAAGTGCTTAAAACATTAGTTGGCGGCGCTTTATTGACTCCACTTATGAGCCCTGGGCAGGATCAGGAGATTTATAATACAGCTACAGTGCCAATTAAGCGAAGTCAGTATACCACACCCCCGGGATCGGGCGATGTGAAAGAGTTTTTGTCAAAGTGTACAGCATGCCACCTTTGTGTAAGCGCATGTCCCACCCAGGTCATTCAGCCCTCTAAAGACCAATTCGGCTGGGAGCATTTTATGCAGGTGCATATGGATTATAAGGCAGGTTACTGTACGTACGAATGTACCCGCTGTACAGAGGTTTGTCCTACTGGAGCACTTTTACCATTAAAAGAGGAAGATAAAAAACTGAAGCAGTTAGGTAAAGTGAATTTTATAGAAGACAATTGCATTGTGAAAACCGAAGGTACCGATTGTGGATCTTGCGCTGAGCATTGCCCGACAAAAGCTGTTTATATGGTGCCATACAAAGATGATTTGCGTATTCCTGAAGTGAATGATAAAATTTGTGTGGGTTGTGGCGCATGTGAGCATGTATGCCCCACAAGACCTTACCGTGCAATTTATGTGGAAGGCAACGCGGTGCATGTGCAGGCCGAAAAACCAAAAGAAAAGGAAGCGGAGACCCCCGATCACGAGGGTGATTTTCCTTTCTAAAAAATGTACATTACTAATTTTGCACTATCACCGGCTGTTTGAGTATTTTTTGCCCATTGCTAATATTCAACACATGCCAACCCGCAGGTAAATTATCGCAGTTTAACTCCAGTTTCCGATTTCCCGGAGCAACTTCAAATTGTAATGATATACAGGTTTGCATACCCGTCCAAAAGAGTGTGTCTACTGAATATGTCAGATTAGTGAATATGTGTTGTTGCGTTGATGAGCGGCTTACCGGGTGTGGGAGAATATGTATTGGATCAGGGCTCGTTAAAATAAATGATGTTTCTATATTTTCGTCAAAGCTATAAATAGGTTATAGCATGAGAGAAGAAAAAAGCGAGACTTTCTGGGGTCTCGCTTTTGAGTTATTTGGTTAATAAATTATGAGGCGTTTTACAGCGGTATGGTTTTCGAATTTTACATGAACAAGGTATATGCCGCCGGGCAAACTTGTGAGCTGGTTGAGATTGACCATTTTTTTATTATCTGGTACAGGTATTTTGTTCTGGTAAACCATTTCGCCGGTCATACTCATGATTGAGAGTGTAATCGTCGACACAGGCTGTGCATTTTCGATTTCCAATGTGAGATCACCCGCGCTGTATGGATTTGGATAAATGTTAAATGAATGATTATCAAGCAAAGTGAGGCTTTCTGAATGCACAGCAATGGTTTGATGAATTTCGAAGTTACCATCAAAATCTACTTGTTTCAGACGATAATAATTAATTCCGTTGACCGGATTTAAATGTGTGAAACTGTAATCTTTTCTTACAGCGCTGTTACCTGCACCTGAAACCGATCCGATGGGAGTGAAATTTACTGCATCGGTGCTGTGTTGCACTTCAAAATAGTCGTTGTTGGTTTCTGAGGCAGTAACCCAGTTGAGGCCTATTTTTCCGCCTTCATCTTTGCCTGTGAATGAAATTAATTCTACCGGCAGTGGGTGGAACTGATCATTTGTAGTTGCGAGTGTAAATACTTCAGAACCTCCTTTTGCACCATCGAATACAACCACATCACCTGAGGTAACAGTTCCAAAATTTCCTCCGTCTCCTGTTGCTGTTCCGGCATTGGTTGTAATCCATTCAGAACTGTTATTCAAGTGTGCTACTCTAAGGGAGTTTAATTGGTCGCTGTTGACGTAAAGATCGCCATTGTAATTATCGTACCATGATAGTGTAACTTCTGCATTTCCGGCTGATGATGTTATGGACCAACTTTCCTGATTACTAACCCGCACAATTTCTTCTCCTGTTGCAATAGAATTTTCTGCAGGGGGTGCATTATTGAACTGAGCTGTCCAGGTATTTGTTCCCGGAGCATCGGCGGTGTTTACTTTTACAGGTTTATACACTGTGCCAGCTCCAATTGGGAAGAAAAATTCGTCGTTGCCCAAAATTACTTTATTCAGGACTCCATCAATATAGCTGGTAACAGGACCGCTGGCTGCAGAAATATTCGTGGTTGCATTTTGCCCCAGCGTAAGGAATCCGTTTGAAGATAGCACTCCGTTTGTGAGGCTCAGTGTTCCGTCAATTTGTTTGCTGCCTGATTTAAGAACAAGGCCTGAGGCATTATCAATAACAACATTATTTAAGGTATTACCGCCAGTAAAGTCCCCTGAGATGGATTGCTCAGCAACACCATTAAATGTTACAGTTCCATTGTTGTGATTAAATGTACCATTATTGGTGAAATCGCCGTTAAGGTAAAGATTATTGTCTGATGATGTAAGTGTAACGCCGTTATCGATCATCACATCATGGAAGCTTAATTCATTACTACCATTGAGTGTGGTGTTTCCTTTAAAGTTTACTGTTCCGGTGTTGGGAATAAAGGTACCATTGTTATTCCATGTACCGTAAATATCAAAATTTGTTTCTCCCTGCATTGTAACAGTTGCTCCTGCTTTAACAGTAAGCCCACCACATTCGGCATCGGAATTGATAACGGGCATTCGGGTCGGTGACTGTGGAATAACTACTGCATCGGCAATAGATGGGCGGTTACCACACGTCCAGTTACCATCATCATTCCAATCTTCGTTATGAAGCCCGTCCCAAATTCGATCACCAACCGCAATAGTTATTGCATTGCTTGTAGTGGCACACCCGGCATCAGAAGTGGCAATTACTTCAACTTCAATATTGGTTGTTATGCTGTTGATGTTGAGTGTGTTGGTGGTTCCGGTCTGGTCGTTTGCTCCGTCTACCATGAAATTATAATCGGCAACCGATACCCCTGCCGTTTCAGTTGCGGTAAATATAATATTCGATCCGTTACATGTTACATTGTCGGCATCATTGCTGGAAAGTGTTACTTCGGGCATGGGGTGGATATTAATATCGATTGTGCGTGGATCACTATCGCCGCAGGAGTTTGAAGCCACAATTTGCAGGGTTCCATCATCGGTGACTGAACTAAAATCGGCTGTTATACTGTTGCCCGATCCGGTAAAAGTTAAACCATCATTTCCATCACCTGTATTGCCATTGTTGTCAAAAGTCCATGTGTAATTTACGGTGGCATCATCGGGTACAGTATATTCAACATCCGTTTCGGTTTGACAAACATCTGTACTGGCAACAATAAATTCGCCGGGTTGTGCAGCAAGTACCGGGAAGTCAATATTGACATCATCAGAAGCGGTACAGCCACCATTATCTACCGTGTAGGTTAATGTGTAGCCAGATCCGTTTGTTCCGTTAAAAACAGTGCTTTCCGAAGTTGGGGCAACAAATGAACCACCGGAGCCGGAAGTTACGCTCCACAGTACTGAACCCACAGATGGTGCTGAGCCTGAAATATTGGCCTGGGTGCCACCGCAAATAGATTGGTCTGGTCCTGCATTCGGCACACCGGGTTGCTCATAAGCAGTAATTTCGTTTTGATCTACCGCACCTGTTTTGGCTCCATCATATGTGAATGCAGTAAGTTTGTATACGCCACCACCAGCCTGCGTGGGCAGTGAGTAAGGTGTAGAAGAAATAGTAATATCATCCTGAGGCACACCATCAATTGTATAGCTCAGCACGTAATTTAACGCCGGACTTGATGAGAACGAAACCGGAATGCCACTTGTACCACAAACTGGCCCTGTTGGAGTGAATTTAGCACGCGGTTTTATTGTATTGATGCATGCGGTTGAAAATTGCGAATATCCATCGGTGGGGATTGTAATTCTGCTGCTTGTGGTTACTGTTCCTGACGTGTTGTTTCCTGCTGCTGTGGAACTTAATTCATTCCAGACAGAATTCCCTTCGTCATAGCGTGCTACACGCATATCATCAGTTCCGTTTTGTGTATTGGCTGGTGTGAGGTCGCTGTTTGCGTCCCATTTTAAGCCCACTTGTGCTTCACTACCCGCGGTTGCTGAAACGGTCCAGCGATCGTATGAGTTTACATAAGATAACGGGGTGTTGTAACTTGTGTATGTATCATTCGGTGTAAAATATTCGGCTGTCCATTCAATAGTTCCCGACTGACTGGCAGAAAGGACTAATTTGTTGCCCAGTTCGTTCTCTTTACCTACGGGGAAATTGAAGTTATCGCCCTGAATAATGGTTTTGGTCAGCGGGCCGTTCACGAACGAGTTGCTTTGACCTCCTGCAGGTACTACACAGTCTGTATTTGTATTGGTAATTGTAAGCTGGTTGGTGGCGGTTGTGGTGATGTTTCCATCGGTAAGCAAGAGTTTTCCGCTTACTTCAATATCGCCACTCGCGTTGATGCTTAAGCCGGCGGGGTTATCTATTTCTAAATTATTGAAGGCATTACTTCCGGTAAAATCACCCAAAGCTCCACCCACGATTTGTGCTGCTGTTCCGGCGAAAGAAACCGTTCCGTTTCCGCTAACAAATGCCCCGGTATTGTAGCGTTCCATTGTGCCTTGTATGGTCAGATTGCTGTTGTTTACACTGTTATCTACAGTTGGGCCGTCAATCATTAGCTGTTTGCACGCAGTCAGGTCTTTATTGGGTAAAGTTCTGGAACCTGTTCCTGTAAAATGTAGGTTAGGAACTGAGGTGTAAAGATCGGCAATAAGATCATAATTGGTTGAACCGCCATATTCAAGGGTTGCATCGTTGGCGCAATCAAAGAAGTACATGTAACGGCCTGCAGGAAATGTTCCGTTTTCCAGGTGTAATGTTCCTGCACCTGTTACCGTTCCGAGGTTGTGGCCATAAGTTGTGTTGGTTACTTTAAGCTCACCATCAATACTGATTCGGTAGGCTGAGGCATAGTTGGTGTTGGTCGTAACTGTATGGTCACCATGAATTGTTAGAATAAATCCATTGGGCGCACCGGTTAAGGTAAAGGCGTCTCCTCCAACTTGTGTCCAAATGTTTGGATCGGACCAATCACCATTTTGGTTGGTGATAAATTCGGGCACTTCATCGGGCAGTGCTTCATCTATTCCGGCAGTGTATTCGCCCGACAAAGAATTTGTTCCTGAAAAATTGAAGCTTATGATGTCGTTGGTTTCGTCTACATTATTTGCTTTTGACCAGCTTGTGCCAGGCACTAGCAGGTGAGCTGCGATGTAATCGGCTTCGGTGTTTGATCCGGTAACCTGTACATCGTCATCCATATAATTCAACTCAATTTTTCCGTTGAAATTGGTAATTCCGGTACTTTCTACTTCCCAGTAATAGGTCAATACGTTGGTGTTGTCAATAACGCCGGGATGGTGATTGTTAATGTTGTTTACCCGAAGGCTACCTGTATTGTCGATATTGTCAATAGTCAGTTCAGCCGGGGTATATTTCCCAGAAGTTCCCAATGGGAACAAATACGTTGTTCCATTATAAGCACTGGAGAATACTTTTGAAATACCTACGTCGCTAAACACACCGTCTGAAGTAATCATTTTGGTGTTGCTGAAATTATTACCAACAATGTCGCTGTTTTCAAGCAGCGTAAGTAGTTTTGAGTTAATGTCGAAGATTCCTTTTGTTAGGATAAAATCATTCTGTAATGTAATTTCTGTTACTAATCTGGCGCCGGCGGCATTATCTAATTCCAATTGGCCCCAGGTTCCAGTACCTCCGATATTTTGTTGCTCACGTCCATTAAGGACAATTCCTGTTGTGTTATCGGTGTAGTTGGCATTGTTGGTTACGTCTCCTTCCACATTTACGTAATAGCTATCGCAACTTAGCGTTCCGTTGTTGAGCGAAAGATCATTGTTTATGGTGATGTTTTTACTAAGAGAAACGCTTGTAACAGGCGTGATTACCGCATCGTAAAAACTTATAGCCGAAGTACCTCCAATGGTTTGTTCGCCACCATCAAATGTTGTGAGATTTCTTTGATGGGCATAACTACCATTGTTCGTAAAGTTGCCTTTTACGGTAACAGGGATATCGAAATTCACATTGGCATCAAGCGTTCCTGCATTATTGATTAATAAGTTATTTTGGAGTGTAAGCGGGCTCACCAGTAATTTTACATTGGCATTGAAGCCGCCGGCCCCGTTTATGGTCAGGTTCCATACAGGTATATTCGCATCGAAGATATAGTTTTGGCCTGCGCTCACATCATCGGGATTAAAAATAATTTCACCGCCTGTAACGCTACTCATTTCAGGACGCAGATAAAGGTCGCCATATGTTCCGGCACCGCCGCCACGTTCAATGGTAAGTGTTCCGCCTGACATGTTGAATATACTTCCGGCATTGAGAATTTCCATTTTGGCGTTGTCGGTGTTATGATTGCGACCATTAATGGTTACATCGCCACCCGATTGACTGTATTTGAGAATCCCTGCCGAGGTAGACGGATTTCGGCGAATTTGTCCGTTTACCGTTAAATTACCATCCTGAATGTCAATTTCTGAGCTGCCACCTCCGGAATATTCGATGTCGTTATTATTGTTGGGTGCTCCTGTTTGACCGACATACACATCGCCATCAATAACAGTTAGTTTTCCGTAAAGGTACAAATCGTTATCGTTTACGTTGTCATTGGCCAGGTAAACCGTATTGCCGGGCGAATTGATATACAATCCGGCAGTTGAAGGTATGGTAAACTCACTATTCTCTGTTATGCGTAAATCATTGTTATGTAAATATTTGAATGTGCCGTTGGTAAGCGTGAGCCAATTGTCGGTTGGGGTGTTGAGGGTTCCTTCGATGTCTACGATTAATTCTGAAGACTGGGAATTTCCTTTATCAATAGTTAAATTATTAAATGTGGTTGTTGGCGTACCTGCCGTATTTGTGATATTGGCGGTTCCACTTCCAAAAAATGTTACATCGCAGTAATAATTTCCATCCTTAAATTCAGCAACATTATTGTTTATAAGGCTGCCTCCAATTCTCACAGTATTTGCCTGAGTTGGATTATTAAAAGGGTAGCCCGGGTAGACCTCCATTAAAGCATCTGTATCGATTGTAATATCTCCATCAACGATTAAATGCTGGGGTACTTCATTATTAAGGAAAATAAAAGTTCCTGCATTAACATTTAAACTTCCTTTTACATGAACTGTTTTTTCAATTACGGGATTATAATCATTGGAATTGTATGGCCAAACATTTGTGTTCCATCCCATGGCGATCCAGGCCCTGGTATCATTATCAATAGAACTACATGTCAAGTTACCATTTATTGTGGTTTCACTATTATTAGGCAACACAACGTTATCTCCGCCTTTGGCACTTAAAATAAGATTTCCGTAGGAAGACACATTGGCGGGTAAAATATATAAAGCCCCAACTGTTCCGTCAATATCATAGTATTCTGTTGTGCCTCCATTGGTGTTGAACTCTGAAAAGTCGCCTGACGGGAAGGAGAAAAATTGTGGGATACTATTATTTGCCGCTTTTTCGGTAGTTACTCTTATTAAACCATTTCCATCAGGATGGTTTAAAACGATGCTGAAACTGCTGGAGGTGTTACTTTTAATGTCCAGGATCGACCCATCTTCTATTAATAGACTGGCACAGTTTCTTACATCATAATCCATTGGGTAATCAGCCCCATTATGTTCTAATTCCACTGTATGATTGTTTTCAATCACAACAATGTCATTTTGTCCGGGAATACCGGCACCGGGCGCACCACCGCTGCTGTTTGACCAGGTTGATGCGTTGCCCCAAAATCCATCATTTACACTGTAAAACTTGACTGGCTCCCCAAATGGATCGGTTCCAACATTATCTCCAGCTGTGAATTCACCATCGATAAAATTTACTGACTGGAGTACTGTACCTGCTCCTCCTATTGTGTTTGTGTTTTCATCTACCTCAGCGATGCTATAGGTTGTCCAGTTTAATACATCATTGTTGAATTTGGCTGCTACATAGCCATTTTCATCCACATCTCCGCCTGTAATCACATCGTTTTGTGAATAGGTATAGGCGTGACTTAATGTGCCTGCACCTAAATCAAAACCTTCGGATTTTACCCGCCAGAAATAGGTTAAACTCCTGTCTTTGGTCGTGGTGTTTGGATGCTCGTATCCTACAGGTACAATTGTGATGTTGCCGAACGTATTTGGGTTTGTTTCAAAAGCCAGGGTTGCGGGTGTATATTCGGCTGCCGGGTGGCTGGTAGAAATCGTTCCTACGGGGAAAGTAAACGATGTGGCCGATGCCGTATAAGTCTTTGTGATGCCGCCATCTCCGGCATTGCCGGCTGTCTTGATGAAACGATTGGTGCCGGCATTGACTACCGTGGCATTTTCGCCAAAAGTCAATTTGTAAGTTGAGATATCTAGTAGTTTATCCTGGGAGAATGTTAATGTACCACTGATGGTTGCACTTGCACCGAGTAAAACCGGAGCTGTGCTGCCCGAGGTGTTGTTTAGTTCAATGTTGCCAAAAACACCATTACCTGAGCCGTTAATTACCTGATCGGCCGTACCGTTCAGTACAATTTTTCCGTCGCCACTGTGGGTGCCGGCATTGTATACATCTCCGGTTACATGGATGGTTTTACTGTTATCGGCCAATTCGCCTTTTTGAATGGTCAGTTTATTGTTGACGTTAATTGTATTTTGAGAACCCGATAGAGTTAATTTCTTTCCGGAGGTATTGTTGAGTGTCAGGTTGTTAAAAGTCTGCGCTGTAGCCAGATTTATGGTTAAAAGCTGGTTTTGTGTTCCGTTAAAAGTTGTTGTGTTGGTTCCGGGAGTGTAAAGAGTTCCGCTTGAAATGGTTAAATTACCACCAATAGCTACATCCTGGTTGTTGGCATTGAAATCACCGGATGCAATCGTTACATCATTTAAAACAGTCAGGCTATATGTTTTTAGATCAACACTTGCTGAGCTACTTGCCCGGTTAATGGTGAGATTGCCCAAATCGGCTGTGGTTTCAACATAAAATTCTGTGGCATCTGTACCGCTACCAGAGGTTGGGATAATTTCCAGTGTGCCGCCGGTAACACTATTGTTGACATCTTTAGAGAATACCTGAAATGCTTCACTCTCGCCGGTTCCACATACATCGTAAATACGGATGGTGCCTCCCGACATGGCAAACACGTTGGCTGGTTCATTGATGTTGAAGGTTGCCAGTCCACCATTCAAGCCATCTGTTACACGTGAAGTGTTTAATGTGTTAGAAGAAAAGTCTTTCAGGTTGGAAATGCTTGAAAATGCCGATGGCGTACGTTGGAAGCGTCCACGTAGCAGAAATGTTCCTCCGTTTTGAGTAAATGAGGCCAATCCGCCGGAACTTCCTGCTGACCTAAATTGCTTGGCATCTACTATACCGCCGTTTATAATTAATTCACCGGCAGCATCGTCCCAGGTGATAATACCACCTGATTCACGGGTAGAAAAATATCCGTCGTTGACTTGTAGTTTGCCGAGAATAGAAAAGGATGTACAAGAACCTGTGGCCACGCCACAATCTCCATCGTTGGATGCAGAAACGCCGTAAGCAAGGTTTATTTCTTCATAAGAATCGGCAGTAGATAGCACGATTACCTCAGGTCCGTTTAGTATAAGCGCACCGTTGGCAGGAATATAATAGTCTGAGTTGGGATTTGAACCACAATCTGTTCCTTCAACCAAAGATGGAATAATTGTTAGTCCTTTAAGTTCCAATGTTCCGGTTCTTATCCAAAGCGCTTTGCGTAAATCGGGGTTAGCCCCGGGGTTTTCGCCACCGATGTTGTTTCGGCCAAATAAGCGGAAATGGTCATAAGCGGTAGAGTAAACAGTTAGTTTATACGTTTTATCAATACCTTTGTCTAAGACAATATTGTAGAAATCGGTGGTACCATTACAAGTGAGTGTGTTGTTGGTAGCTCCCATAAAATAAACGGTAGCCATACCATTGGTCGGAAAAGCATCGTATTCCGGGGAGCTTTGGTTGGTGAATCTCACGGTACCGTTATTTGTGAAGTTGCCTTTTATAACCACACGGTGTGAATTTAGATTGTAATAGTCAGTGAAAGGTGCTGTTCCGCCACTCTCGTCACCACTAAGTGTATTTCCGGTACCTGTTGTAATGGATGTGCCATTGTCGACCAGTACATTGCCGTTAATGGTGAGTTGCCGGCGATTGGCTGAGTTATCGTTAATTTGATAAGTTCCTTGTTTTATGTGCAGGTCGCCATTCAGTGTAATATTATTCAACTGCGTTGCAGTAACACCCGCAGCATTTATTCGCAGGTTGTTGTACTCGGCTTGCGCAACGGGCAGGGTGAAGTCGGCAGCGTTGTAGTATTCGGTGGTGCCGCCGTTTGTATCTATAAATTCATTGGTGACAACCGATGGAAAGTTTACTGATTCGAGTTTGAATGTTCCTTTGCCCCGGAGTGCTAGTAGGCCATTCGTGAATTCGTAGGTGGATTGGTCAATTGTACCGCCTTCGCGAATTGTAATATCGAGGTTTAAGGAATTGACATCTCCGGTTAATGATACTGTGCGTCCGCTGAGAATTGTAATTTTATCGTTTTCATCAGGCAGCTCTGTGGCTGTTTGGGTTGTTCCACCGGGATCATGAGTCCATGTGCTTACCTGGTTCCAATTGCCGGTTTGGTAGCTATAATAATCTACGATAGGGTCAAACGCAACGCCATACCTATTGGCCAAATCAAGGTTTACGGCAAGTTCCGCTTCCTCAAGCAAGGAAACGTCGTAATAAATTATTTCGCCAATTTCTCCGGTAAAGTTATTACCTGCTGCATGTGTTCCACCTGTTTCATTCCGGGTTGTGCCTCCAGTGAAACCAATAGAAATATCGCCGGTATGTTGTTTTAAATTAGTTATTGTGCCATTAGAAGTTTGATTCGAAAAGGGCACATTATTTAGATATCCCGAGAAAATACCATTGTCCCAGTTAAATGAGAGTATGTATGTTGTATTAATACTTATGGTTTCATATAACGTTATTCGGTTGTCTGCATTATCATTATAAATATTCAGGTAAAGATTTCCATTTTTTAGATAAACGCCAATTCCATTTACACCATCACCTTCTTCATAAATGTATTGAGTAGTTGTAACATTTGCACCTGTTTGAAAGGCCACGAACATGGTTCTTTCACTTCCGTCATAAACTGAACCGCCATTAATTCTTGCATCATTGACAATATTCAGGTCATCGGTTCCATCAAAAGCCATCACTTGTTGGCTGTTCATGTCTGCTGATGCAATTTGGTCAGGACCAATGCTGTTGGGTGTAGCATCGTTTCCATTGCCCGATTGGTCTGCCCATTCTGTTATTGGTGTTGCCCCTGTTACGCCTAAGTCGCCACGGAGCCAGTAGACTAAGTCTCCTCCAAAACCATGAGGTGTTTCAACTCCTGTTACTTCAACATCGTCCATATTCCAACCAGAATAAAACCAACCCCCATCAGTAGAACCCAAAGCAAAACGTATTTTTACATTAGGGTTGTCGTTTGCTCCTGCTGGTAATTCAATGTTTTGTAAACTCCAAGAAGTTTCTTCAAAAGTAGTATTGGGGTTTTCCCATATATTTATCCATGTTGTGCCATCGTAATAATCTATGTAGCCATGATCATAAGCATTCCTTTCTAGATTTAACCATCGTTGAAAATTGAGGGTAATATTTGTATAGCCGGAACAATCAATTGTTGGAGATTCTGCTATATAGGCTCTATCTGTAAGATCATTGGGATATGCTCCATCTAAATCGGTGCCGATAGCATTGGTACCACTAAATGCCGATGTAGGGTTGGGGTTTCCATAACTGCCAGAACCTCCGGCAGGCGTGCCGCGCTCAAATTCGCCTGATAATGTCCACCCCTTATCGGTTTCAAAGTCATCACTGAAAAGCACCGTTTGCCCAACAGAGCTTAATGAGATAAAGGCTGTTACTATAAAAACAAAAAGTTTTTTTGCGTTTGTGTGTAAGGTAAAATTTTCCGTCATCTGGTCAATATTTTAGTTGACAATTGATTTTTCAGTATCGTTAAAAGCTAAATTAATAGCGTATTTTTACGTATTTTAAGTGAAATAAAATTCGAGTAGCAGGCAAATGTACTAATTTTTAAAAGGTTAACAAATGGGGTTGTAACCGGAAAATGACCAGTGGTTGCCTGTGTTTTTTCTTCTTCTGTCGCAAAATCTCTTTATTCTCGTCCATTGATTTATTACTTCCGGATACGGATAGGTTGATTTTATGTTAAGACTTTGAAATAATGTTTTGATGAACTGTGTAAAACTGTTGATGAGTGATTTTGATAGGAGGGGTAATGCAAAACGTAAAGAAGGGCTCTCTTCGGTTATTAAAGATTGGGTCAATTAATGCAAGTATGCAGATATAAAGAATCTGTTCTTAAGGATTGATGCATGCTATAGACGGAGGCTTAGGATGGTAATATGGAAACAATGGAAACGGGTTATGATGCGTTACCGCAACCTATGTAAGTTTGGCATTTGTAAAGGGGAATCTTGGGAATATGCTAATACCTGAGAAGGTTATTGGCATATTTCGAATAGTCGATTATCATCATCTTTCAAAAAGACAGGCACTTTTACCCATTGACTTTCTCCTTTTTTGTTTTAAATTTTAAAAAAATAAAAGATGCACATAAAAACTTCCAATCAAGATTCATTTGTTTTAGGCATTGGTGACTACACGTGCAATTTGGGATTACATATTGCCGGTTTGTATGAAACAGAGCAGGAAAGGGACGATATTATACTTGGTTTTCTTGAACAGGGCTACAAAGATGGAGACCTGGAATTTTACTGTCCAGCTGAACGCACAGAGGAAGATTTTCATGAAAAGATGCACGCACATTGCCCCCACTGCAACACGCATGATGAAAAGTATTTTCAAATTAGTTCGGCAAAAGATTTATACTATCCCGAAGGTATCTTTAGCCCCAAGCAAATGGATATTGGCCTGAATGACTTTTTTGAACAGTCTCAAAAACAAGGAAAACGAACCGTTCGGGCTACAGCAGAAATGGTTTGGGCGCTAGATGCCATTCCGGGCTCCGATTTACTCATGGTATATGAGTCGCGATTAAATTATTTCATTGCAGGTAAACCATGGATTAGTATTTGCTTATATAATGTAAACAAATTTTCTGGAGCTACCATTATGAATGTTTTACGAACACATCCATTCACAATAAATGGCGGCATTTTAACGGAAAATCCTTATTTTGTTGACCCGGATATTTGGCTAAAAGAAAACTATCCAGCATACCTAAATTTATAAACGGATGGAAAATTTTTCGAATAACCTGCTCTTACTTACCGCTAATCTAAGCCAACTAAACAATCCGGAAAGGGTAAAACAACTATTCCTTGAGGGTATTTCAGGGCTATTTCCGCAATTCGATTTTATGTGGATCAATAAAGACACATTAAATAATGGTGATTACGAAGTTTGCACGAAAAATAAAACCTTTGGGGGAATCAAACTAAAAAAAGGAAAACTTAAAAACTCCGAGCAAGCGATGTTAAAAAATGCCACCCAAATGCTCGGCGTTATTTTAGAAAACATCGACAGCCAACATCTAAAGGTACGCGAACTTGAAATTGAAAGGAAAAAATATCAGCTACTATTCACAAACTCGCCGGTTGGCCTTATGACTTACAATAAAAAAGGCGAAATTTTAGATGCTAATCACAAATTAATCGAAATTCTTGGTTCGCCCAGTATTGAAGCTACACTCAAATTAAATATCTTTTCACTCCCTGCCCTCGTAAAAGCTGGTATATCTGATGATTTGAAGAAGGGCATAGAAACAGGAAATACAATTTCCAATGTAAAAAAATACGAATCTGTTTGGGGCGTTAGCCTGTCTTTGAAATATACCATCACTCCGGTGTTTTTTTCAGGCTCTACACATACCATGGCACAAGTTATTGTAGAAGATTTTACCATCTTTGAACAAACTAAGGAGCAGCTCCTTAATGCGAAAAATGATGCGGTTCAAAATGAACGTAAAGTAAAAAGTTTACTTGATGCTATTCCCGATTTAATGTTTGTGTTCAACAAAGAGGGTATAATTCTCGATTTCAATGCCGCAAAAAATGAATTATACACAAATCCGGAGGCCTTTCTGGACAAGGCCATTGATGCCGTTTTGCCGCCTTTAATAGCCAAACTGACCAAAGAAAAAATATACGAAACATTAAAAAATGGCGCTCAGGAATATGAGTACACCATGGAGATGAAAGGGCATCCACATATTTATGAAACCCGCATGGTGCCTCTTTCACAAGACAAAACCCTGGCCATAGTGCGCGATATGACACAAATCAAAAAAGCACAAAAAGCGTTACGCCAAACAAATGCACAATTAGAATTGCGCACAAGTATTTCAAATGCATTTTTACGGTACAACGACAATCGGTTTTATCACGAAGTTTTATCAATTGTTATGAACCAGCTGGAAAGCAAATTTGGTTTTTTTGGATATATTGATGAAAACGGGAACCTGGCCTGCCCTGCCATTACAGAATCTGTTTGGACAGGCGATAAAATCAACGATGAATTAATTGTTTTTAAAAAAGACAAATGGTCGGGTGTTTGGGGTGAGGCTTTAAAACAAAACAAACCTTTCAGGAAAAACAGTAATCTGCAAATACCATCAAATCATATTAAACTCAAAAATGTAGTGGTTTCTCCAATAAGCAATGAGCAAAATACTGTTATTGGGGAAATAGTAGTAGCAAACAATACAGATGAATATACTGAAAATGATTTAAACACGCTGGTATCTATTTGTAATTATGTGGCGCCATTGTTGAATGCCCGTTTGAAAGAGATGCAGTACAAACAACAACTAATCAACGCAAAAAACCAGGCAGAAGAAAGCGACCGGCTTAAATCAGCGTTTCTGGCCAATATGAGCCATGAAATACGCACACCCATGAATGGCATAGTCAACTTTGCTAAAATGCTAAAAAAACCAACACTTAGCAAAGAGAAACAAATTAAATATACAAACATCGTCAATCATCAATCCACGCAGCTTTTACACATCATTTCAGATATTGTAGATATTTCTAAACTCGAGGCCGGACAAGCCAAAATACACAAAGAAGAACTCCGTTTAAACGAAATGATAGAGGAGCTGAAGTTGGTACACAAACGTATTCATGACCGGGAAAAGGTAAGAATTATTACCCATGTTTCGGAAAAAGAGACCGTTATTCATTCAGACAGGACAAAAATTCAACAAATACTTTCCAACCTGATCGATAATGCTTTAAAATTTACAGTTGAAGGGTCTGTAGAATTTGGTTATGCAGATTTGGGGCGTGAAATTTTATTTTACGTGAAAGATACCGGCCCGGGAATTCCCAAAGAACGGTATGATAAAATATTTGAGCGCTTCACACAACTGGAAACAACACAAAAGCAAAGCGGAACCGGCCTGGGACTTTCTATTTGCAAAGGTTTTGCGGAGCTGCTGGGCGGTAGCATGTCTTTGGAATCTTATTCCGGTAAAGGAAGTACGTTTTATTTTTATCACCCAAAATAAAATTATTGCTAAAATTACGGGGTTGACTGTGTTATATGAGATTGAGCATTTGGGGATTTTTATATCTATCATCCTTTTCCCTGCTTTTTTTCTCCCTCCATTAAACCTTTTCATCTATCCGCTATCGAACAATTATCCGTACTGCCATTTTAATAAATGGTGATAGTATATTTTTGTGAATTATTTTTAAAGTTATTATCCAAATGAAAAAGTTATTTACTTCCCTTTTACTCGTTTTTATTTTATTCAATGTAAATGCTCAAACGCCTGAAGGCCGACGCCCTGCCGGTGGTCGCACCGGAGGAGGTGGTATGCCCATTTCATCAGGTATTGTGGGGCGCGTAGTTGATGCCGAAACCAATAACCCGGTAGAATACGCCAATGTTGCCCTCTTTAAATCGACCGATTCCTCACTGGTCAACGGAACCATTACCAACCCCAAAGGCTTTTTTATGCTGAAAAAAATTCCCAACGGAACATACGATATGCGCATTAAGTTTATGGGATATAAAAGCCACACCATAAACAAAATACAAATTACCGACGACAACCCGGTAGTTCGCCTGCGTGCGCTGAAACTACAACCGGCCAATGTGGAGCTCGATGCTGTAGATGTTACGGCCAAGCAAGAGGATGTGACGTTTAAAATTGATAAAAGGGTGATCAATGTATCTGAAAATATCAACACCGTTGGCGGAACAGCAGTAGATGCCCTGGAAAATGCACCAGGTGTTGAGGTGGATATTGATGGAAATGTTTCGATTCGGGGAAGTAGCAACTTTAAAGTGCTTATAGACGGAAAACCAACAGCTATGGAAGGTAGCGAAGCGCTGCAGCAGATACCGGCCAACTCGATAAAAGAAATAGAAATTATTACCAACCCATCAGCCAAATACGACCCTGACGGCCTGACCGGCATACTGAATATAATTATGAAAAAGAATCTGAAAGGTGGTTTGAATGGCCTGGTTAGTGCTTCAGTGGGAAATGACGACCGTTACAATGCCTCTGCCAATTTGAATTACCGAAAAAACAAACTCAACCTGATTGGTGGATATAGCTTGAGGCAGGGTGGTCGTGGAGGCAACTCTGAATCATATTATGAAACTTACCGCAACGATACCACACATTATCGTGACGAAGAAGGAGAGAGAGGACATACCCGGATTTCGCATAATTTTAAAGCCGGTATGGATTACGATTTCAATGACGCGAACCTGTTATCTTTTAATGCCCAGTATAGATTGAATGAACGTGAGCGGGGAAATGAGAGTTTTTACGAACAATATACCGACCCTGAATCAATTCTCATTGAATCATATACCGAAGGAGAAAATCAAAATGAAGGCTCATCTTACGATTTGTCCGGGGTTTATATTCATAAGTTTGATGAAAAAGACCATGAATTGAAACTCATGGCCACTTTTTCTTCAAAGGATGATACAGAATCTGCTTATACCTTGAAAGACACCCTGGGTACAGAAGCAGATATTGTGGAAGAAACCTTAACAGAAACTACCCAGGATCACAATCATAGCACTTTGCAGGCCGATTATGTGTTACCTCTGGGGGGCAATAAGCTTGAAGCCGGATTTAAATCGTCTCTTCGTGCAATTAACTACAACCAAACCGGTGATATTCTGAATCCAATTCCCGGAGCGCCTAATAATGAATTTATTTATCAGGAAGATATTCATGCCCTCTATGCGATGTTCTCAGGGCCACTTGGTGGTATTGAATACCAGCTTGGTTTGCGTGGAGAGTATTCACGCGTTTACACCGAACAAAAAGCCAATGATGACTCGAATACGAAAGAAATTTTTACCGTGTATCCAACGCTGCATTTTAGTTATGAGCTTAACGAAAGCAATAAGCTGATGGTCGGCTACAGCAGAAGGGTGCATCGGCCCCGCACTTATTTTCTTAACCCATATGAGGAGCGTTCTGATGCTTTTACCATCAGAAAAGGTAATCCTGATCTGGACCCGGAATATGCCCACTCATTGGAAATGAACTATCTGAAATATTTTGACCAGTCGTTTTTTAATGCTACGGTATTTTACAGGCAGACTGATAACAATATTGGCCGCATCCAAAAAGCCATTGATGATAATATGGTGCTGTTGACATTTGAGAATATTAACAAAGAAACATCGCTTGGTGCAGAGTTTAGCGGCCGGCACAAATTTGCCAAATGGCTGAGCGCTAATTTATCTTATTCATTTTTCCGTTACACCATCGATGGGGAAACCAATGGCGAAGACCTCTCAAATGAGTCTGTTAACCATAAATTGAGAGGTAATGCCAATGTGCGTTTCGGACCCAATTCTAATCTGCAAATGTTTGGTATGTATTATTCCCCTTCGGTTACCTCGCAGGGCGAAAGAGATGGGTTCTTTTTTACCGGGTTGGGATATAAGCAATTGTTGTTAGATCGCAAGCTTACGCTCTCGCTCCGCGTACGAAATCCGCTTGGCAACTTTCAGTGGCGATTTACCTCTGAGGGTAGTAACTTTAAAAATGAGTTCGTGCGTCGTCCTGATTTCCCGGTTGTTTACGTGGGCATAACATACAGAATAAATGAAGGTTTTAAACAACGTAAAATGAATGGTCGAAACGGCGGCACCAGTGAGGACTTTTCCGAGGGAATGACGGTAGATTAATATAACTTATTTAAAATGCGAGTCTTTGTAGTTTGTTCTTTTTCAGTATGCAATAGCGTTATTGGAGATTTACTCATACAATAGGAAAAGCCGCGCATCAACAAATTAATCTGCCATAAACACACTTAAAATTGTGGGTTGTTTAAAACTAAATGCAGCCCACGGCTAATTCAGGTTGGGTTATAAAAAGATGAGGCTGTCTAAAAGGTTAAATTTCGTCATTACTCCTTTTTAGACAGCCTCCTTTGTGAAATCTATTTCAATTATTGCTTAATAATCTTTTTGTAGGCTATTTGTTTGCCGGTTAGGAACCTGATGATGTAGTATCCATCCGGAAGTGTCTTAATGTCAACTTCGCTTGTTGTATCATTTATTAATTCCTGATATACAATTTTACCAGTATTATTAATTATGGTCATTGTAGTTTCAGCGCTAACGGTTACGTTAAATACTCCATTATTTGGGTTTGGAAATACTTCAATACCTAATTCTGCCAAATCATCGATGGAGGTGGCTGATATGTTAACGTCCTCAGTCCATTGGTTATCCGGGCAAATTCCGTTTGCTGCTGTAAGCGCTACTGTGTAGTTGCCATCGGCGGTATAGGTATATGCCGGGTTTTCTTCGTTTGAGGTGCCTTCACCATCACCAAAATCCCAGTTGTATGTATCCGCATTTTCCGATTCATTGGTTAGCATGATGTTCAGGCTATCTGTTTCGTAAGAAAATGCAGAGATTGGATTGGCAAAAACGCTGATTCCCATTGGTTCAGAAAATATATCACCACATCCGTTGGTTGCTTTCAGGCGGAAGAAACATGAGCTTGCAAGGGCCTCTGAAGTGTATGAGTCAGCTGTTGCGCCTTCCATGTTGCTCCATGCACTACCATCATCTGAGATTTGCCATTGAATTGTGCCGATATAATCTGAGGTGACTAAAGTAATTGTTTCACCTTCGCAAACAGAAGTTTCGTTCACGGTTATTGTTCCGGCATCAGCCAGTGGATTAACTGTGATCAACTGTTCGTTTGAGTACACTGCCTCGCAAACCGGGTTCGATAGTTTTGCTCTGAAATAAACATCATTGGTTAAGGCATTGGAAGTATATGTTTCTGAAATCTCACCAGAAATGTCCATCCAGTTACTTCCATCGTCAGATTTTTGCCACTGAATATTGCCGATGTATCCGGTTAGTGTTAAATTAATCGTTTCTCCGGCACAAATTTCACTCATATCCGATGCAGCTGTTCCGGCAACCGGGGTTGCGAATACTTCAACTAACAACGCATCGGTATTTACCGGGTTTTCGCCTTCAGCATAAATTTCTGCTCTGAAATAGCGGTTTTCAGAAAATTCTGTGGTTGTGTAATTTTCAGTGGTGGCATCAGGAATATCTGTCCATGTTGTACCGTTTGCAGACTCTTGCCATTGCAGGCTGTCGCCAATCCATCCTTCTAAGGAAAGGGTAGTTGTGCCTGTGCTGCATATTTCAAGTGGGTTAGCAGAAGCTGTTCCTGCATAGATGTTGGGCGAAATAACATTTATTGTGTAATCTTCAACCTCTCCATAACTACTATTGCCACATGGGGAGAGATCACCGGATGAATACTTCACACGCAGACGCATGGTAAGCATACCAACCTGGGCATCGGCCGGAACCATGATTGTGCCGGTTCCGTCAGGTTCAGAATAGTTGATGGTAATGCTTTCGTTGGCGTCTTCAAAGTCACCGTCGTAGTTCCAGTCTATCCAGCAACCCATTTCATCTCCGTCCCAATGTTCTCCGTTGGTAATGGTTATTGGGTATGATTGGCTGACAAATACATCAGTTGAAATCTCGGTATAATCCGTATAATTTGATGCTCCGGATGTATTGTCTATATCTGCAAACTGAACTCTTGAGATGTGCTCATCATTCTGGTTGTCAGAGCCTGCGTCGCAATATTCCGGCACAAAACCTATAACGAAAGTTTTGGCGTCTTCGGCAGTATATTGATTTTCAGCACCTGCTGTTACTTCAAAATCAATGTTTACGGGTGTTCCATCGGGAGTAGCAGTATCTGCAGTAACGTTGAAAATTAGGTCCTGGGTTCCTTCTACTGTTAAGCCCACCGGCACTGTAGTTGCTGAATTTATGGTGATGTCGGTGCTTGTGGAGGTGATATTGCCAATTACATTAGATACATCAGCATTACCAGTATTGGTGACCGGAATAATAATATCGGCAGTTTCGCCCGGATCCAGTATGGCATCGCCATTACCAGTAGCATCATCTATCAAAAGGGTGCCAATGGTTAAGACCGGTGCGTTAACCTTGAATGAAAGGCTGCCTTCGTATGTGCTTTTGGTTGCATTGTCTGTAATAATTGCAGCAAAGGTTATTGTTGTGCCGTCAGGGATATTGTTGGCCAGTTCTACTGTGAAATTACCTGAGTTGGTTTCGATTGTATCTGGCTGAATATCACCGTAGCTGACATTGGTTGCATTAGTCAGCGATAGTACATGAACATCTTCAGTGGTAAGTGTAACTTCTACATTTTCAGAAATATCTACACCCACATTTTTAATACTGATGTCCAGGTTAAAGGTTTCGCCAAAATCTGCAGTATTGTTTTGGCCGTCGTTAATTGTAAAATTGTCTACCACGTCATAAGGCCCTGAAGGCGCAATAATGGTGGTAGTTGAAGTATGGCGGAAATAATTTTGTTTTGTAACCGTAGTAAGTAACTCAGTTCCGGGGTTTGGTATATTTGTAAGGGTAATGGTGTTTGTTCCGCCTGTGCTTATAGCCGTTCCCAGGATTTCGGTTTGTTGGGTTGTTTCGTTGAAATAGGTTACTGCAATTGTAGCGCCTTCGTCTGCACTGATGTCCATGGTGTTGCTGCCAAAAACATGCGAATCAGGAGCATTTACTGTCAGGTTTTGTGGAACCTCTGTGTAAACATTCAGATAGGCACCACCATGGTGGTGGAAAAGCCGGTAGGTTACTTCCTTGCTGTTTGTATTGTAAGGCCAGTTTGATTGATATAAGAAGATTTTTCCTGCCGCATTTCCAAAAGCAGGATAAACAAAGTTGTTGGAAAAGTCAGCCGTTTCATTGGGCATGAAATCAGGCCAGAGGTTGTCGAAAAGGCCCCATACATAAACATCATTTACAAAAGAATAAGAAACTTCTGTGGCTGCAATAAGTCCGAGTGCACCACTGTTTTGGCCATTGTATGTGTAGCGGTGAAAGGCTTCTGTAAAAGTAGGGTCTTCCTCCGGGTTGTGGTAGGCTCCTGTTTGACAATTGATGGAAAAGATAAACGGAAGTTTGTTGTCCACATTGGTCAAAGAGCTAATGTTGTTTGTTTGGAATGCCGGTTCTCCCCAGCCATAGTATGCACCATGATCGCGGTGTTGCAGCATGAATGCACCATTGTTAATGGCATTGGCTACATCTCCGGCTGTTCCGCCTGACCAGCCACCAAGTTCACCGGGTGTTGCCGGCAAATAATTCAGTCCGTTTGGCCCGAAATAATCCATAACAGTTGGAGTATTTGTGGCTGTTGACCATGGGTCTGATGAAGGGCTACCGTCGTAAACGGCATTGATTCTGACCGTATTTTTTCCTAACTCGTTATTCCAGAAACCACCTACAACCTCTGAGCATATCTGGAACCAGCGTTCTGTTTGCCAGCCCAGGGCTGTGATCGGGTTATCGTAAAAACTGGCGTCTGTGGGTGGGTTTTGTTCATAGTCCATAAACTTAGAAACCATCGTGTTGAGTTGGGTTGTGTTTTCGGCGGTGATTCTCGCAAATACAATGTCGGGAAGTTCATCGCCGTCTACATCGCCATAGCGATTGTCCGATGCGAAATCGGGGTAATATGATGGGTGATCATACAAATGGGAAATGATTCCATCGGAACCGGTGCTATAGTCTCCCAAAAGCAGGAAGGCTTCTGGTGGGTTTGTCCAGTTGTAATATGCATTATCTACCCAATCTTCGATAGCGGCAACTGTATTGCCACCAACCTCTGTAGTGGTTATAACCATGCTTGAAATTCCCTGTTTTCTTCTGAATTCTGCAATTTCTTCAGCTTTGGCAATAAAGTCCGGGTCATCAATGGTTAGAATTACATAATCGGCCTCGCCATCTTTAGCTTTGTTGCTTTTTTCGGCAAAGTTAATTTTAGGCAGTGCCTCGTAATTGATAAGGTTTTGCTGGAGAACTGGTTCCCAAAAGCGACTTCGGTATTTAGCTTCGCTAAGTTTTCCGTTACCCCCTTCGAAAGTCACTTCCATTTTAACATCGCGGTATATTTTTAAAACTTTGGTTACCGGGTTGTACTGAAAAGGAGTTACTCCAAGCGTTACGGCATTGACGCCTCTTAGGTTAATAGCATCAGATATTTTAAACGGATCTGCAGGATAAAAGCGGTCTGCTGTGTAGACTTTTTCATCCTTTTCGTATTTCATGGGTTCTTTGTCGGTGTCTAATGGTATTACAGGAGCAGGTGCAATTTTCACATTTTCAATTGTTTCTACGCGATAATCAACAATTTTTAGTTGTGCTTTTGCTCCTTGCGGAATGGCTACCATGTGACCTTCACCTGGTAAGTTGGGCATTCCGGCATCGTTTGGTAGCATGCTGCCCGGCAGTTGCACCACTTTCATAGACTCTTCCTTTATTTGCTGGTCTGTAAGTGCAAATGCTTTAACGGAATAGTTGAATGTTATTCCGTTTGATTTTTGATTTTCAATGGTAAGGCCTTGTTTGCCCCAACCATCAGCATATTCAAATTTCTGGCCCTTAAGAAAAAAGGCACACAAAGTTAGAAAGGTCACTAAAAGGGTGCCCTTCAATAAAAAATTTCTCATAGCAAAGTGTTTTTTGTTTGGATTCTCATAGCTTAATTAGTTGATAAAGATAGAAAAGTTTATCATAATAAATAGTATGTTGTGTCGCTAAATGTTCTTTTTCTGAATATTAGCTTATCCAAATGTTTTTATATGTTTGGACTTATTTGCCTTTCAGGTTAAATGTTTTACGCAAATTTTTGTAAGTTCGCTTTCTGAAAAACTTAGTTATGGAATGGAGCAAGCTGTTAAATGCAAATAGGTTCGGTCAGGATACCCGTCAATTGAACCCTGTTGAGATACGATCGCAGTTTCAACGCGATTATGACCGCATAATTTTTGCCCCGGCCTTCAGAAGGTTGCAGAATAAAACACAGGTTTTCCCGCTACCGGGTTCGGTTTATGTGCACAACAGGCTTACCCATAGTCTTGAGGTGGCCAGTGTGGGAAGATCGCTGGGCAGAAAGATTGCGAATTACTTGATGAGTATAGAAAACGGACCCCCTTCGCATTTATTGGAAGAGCTTCCTACCATTGTCTCTACAGCTTGTTTGTGCCACGATATGGGCAATCCCCCCTTTGGGCATTCGGGAGAAGATGCATTGTCGCGCTATTTTCGCGATGGGAAAGGTCAAAACTTAAAAAATGAATTTGATGAGCAGCAATGGAGAGACCTCACCTATTTCGAAGGTAATGCCAATGTGTTACGGTTGCTCACACATCAGTTCAACGGGCGTAGAAAAGGTGGATTTGTTACGACTTATGCCACGCTTGGGTCAATAATCAAGTATCCGTACGCCTCAACTCAGGCCTCTGGCAATAAATATGGTTTTTTTAGTACGGAGTTTAACAGCTTTAATGAGGTGGGGAAAAAGACCGGTCTCATATGGCAATCTGATGGTACTTATAGCCGTCACCCGTTGGTTTTTTTGGTGGAGGCAGCTGATGATATTTCCTATTTATTGATGGATATGGAAGATGCACATCGGTTGAAAATATTAACGTATGAGGAGATTATCCAATACCTGGCACCATTTTACGAAGCCGATGATTCGTTGAAATATAAATTTAAAGAGGTACAAAAAGAGGTTTCCGACAAAAATGAACTGATTTCGTTTTTGCGCGCTTCTATTATCAATAAATTGGTCAATGCCAGTGCTGACGTATTTGTGGAAAATTATGATGCGATCATGAATGGCACCTTTCAGGATGCCTTGTACAAACATTTGCCCGACTATCTGATGGAAAATATGAAGCGCTGCAAAAAAGTTAGTGCGGAAAAAATTTATAATCACAGATCAGTGGTTAAAATACAGCTCGCCGGGTATCATGTTCTGGGAACTTTACTCGAAGAGTTTGTGGGTGCCGTAATGAACCCGGAAGCATCATACAGCCAGCAACTATTATCGCTGATTCCGGAGCAATTTGAGGTGCGCGAGGGTGATTTGTATAACCGCCTGCGTAATGTGTTGGACTTCATTAGTGGAATGACTGATATTTATGCAGTGCAACTGTTTCGCGATATCAGGGGTATTGATTTTGAGCAGTGGCCGGTTTAATTTTGTATTCACCCAGAATTATTTATTTATAAAAACAAAACAATTGTGAAAACTAAAAATTTTAAACAGATGAACCGAGCCATGACAAAATTTTTGACACACACGCCTATTGATTATAATGAAAAAAAAATCATGTGTGACGTAAATATGAATCATCATGGCGAGCTCCATCTGACCACTAAAATCAAAATTATAAACAGATGAAAAAAGTAAGCTTATTATTGATTTTCGCGTTTTTAACCTCAATGATGATGGGGCAACGTATTAGTTCAAAGGAACTGGACTATACAATTAAACATTATCCCGCCAAACCTATTCCACCACGATTTAAGTCTTATACAGTAGATGTTAAAGTGTTTCCCGGACATCCCTCGTTAGATGGGAAAGACTACAATTTAAATCTTGATTTAATTGGTATGGAAAAAAAGGCCAGTGCCAATAGCTCAAAGGACTGTATTAAAGTTGAGATAGGGTTGAATAAGGTGAAAACCTCACCTATAAAAACCACTAAAATTACTCGAGGATATACAACTTTTGTGGCCAAATCAAATATTCAATATCAGGTAGATTATGTGCTGTCAGGTAAAAAAGCCAATGATGACAATGGTAAATATGAGCAGCATAAATACTATTCCGGAAAAATCAAAAAGAATGTAATGGCTCAGGAAACTGGCGGAACCGAGTTAGAGGCAAAATCAAAAATGGAAAGTTGGGCACTTGATAAAAAAGTTGAAGAAGCTGTGCAGCAAGTTTTAAATGAAACCATAAACGACCGGATAAATGATGAGTTTATGCTTTATAATGCCAACAGAACAATTAAATTTTACACAGTTGATAAATTTAAACGTTTCGATTATTCAGACTTTAACAGTGCCCGGAAAATAGCATTTAAAGTCACACAAACTTTTATAAAAGATAAAGACTTACCAGCTTATAAAAAGGCTATTGCATCAGCACGCCAGATATGGGCCAAAGCGCTGAAGGAATCTAATCTTAACAAGCGCAAATCGCGCGTAAATAAAAAAGTCACATGCTATGCGCTTTTAAATTTGGCCAATACAAGCTTTCTGCTTAGAGATTACCGCAAAGCACAAAGCTATCTGGATCGAATAAAGTCCATTGACAAAAGATTTGATGCAAAACCCTTTTTTAAAGCGGGTGACCAAATTGATCAAAAACGTATCAAAAAATATAATGAAATGATGAAGACGGTTGATTTTAAGGATGTGTAATGTCTTCTAAACTTTAAATCATTCTATAAAGCAGGTTGTTTGAGCAGTTTCTGTCTTGCGCCTGCTTTTTTATATAAAGAAAGCCTGAATTGTTTTTTTTGCCTCTTCCATTTGCCAATGAGGTGTTGAAGTGGCACCACAAATGCCCACGCTGATATCATTTGTGAACCAGTCTTTTTGTATTTCTGCTGCTTTACTAATAAAGTGGGTGTTTGGGTTGGATTTTTGGGCTACATTAAAAAGCATTCGTCCATTGGAGCTGTTTTTTCCACTCACAAAAACACATACATCATGCATGGCTGCAAACCGGCTGATTTCCGGTACCCGGTGCGCCACTTTTCTGCAAATGGTGTCGTATGAAATAACCTCTGCCTTTATGTAGGCTTCAAGTGCTGTTTTCATCTCAGCAAAACCTTCCAGCGGCATCGTGGTTTGCGAAAACATAAAAACAGGTTTTGCCGGATCGAGTTTTTTTACTTCTTCGGGTAGGCTAAGTACGTATGCGTGGCCTCGCGTTTGGCCCACCAACCCAATGACTTCTGCATGCCCCTGCTTACCATAAATCACTATTTGCGCTTCGGGATGGTTCTCGTATGTTTTTTTTACTTTTTGTTGCAGTTTCAAAACGATGGGGCATGTTGCATCAACTATATTGCGTCCTTTGTCTTTAAGCGTTTTGTAGGTGGAAGGAGGCTCACCATGTGCCCTGATTAGCACATTTTCGTTTTCGGCTGCGTCTATGTCCCGGCAACTTATGGTATGCATGCCCAATGATTCAAGTCTTTTAACTTCCTGGGCATTATGCACCATTTCGCCTAAAGAGCTTATGGTTTTGCCTTGTTCCAGATATTTTTCTGCTTTATCAATTGCGCGAACAACACCAAAACAAAAGCCGCTGTTGGGGTCAATTTCCACGTGAATCATGATAAATCCCCAATTTTTTCATAAATAATTTCCAGTGCTTTGTCAAGTTGCTCGTTGCGGCTTAAGTAGCTGTTGTTTATTTCTACAGCATCATCAGCTTTTCTCAATGGTGCCACTCTTCTGTTTTGATCTTTTTCGTCACGTTTCTTTACATTTTCAAATACTTCGTCAAAGCTAATATCCACGCTGTTTTCTCTGAGCTCCTGAAATCGGCGTTCTGCTCTTATGCGGGGTTCAGCCGTTAGAAATATTTTTACTTCTGCATCTGGGAATACATGCGTGCCTATGTCTCGACCATCCATTACTACCGATGCCTTTTCGCTGTAACTTCGCTGCATTTGTACGAGTATTTCTCGCACAAATCCATGAGTTGCCACTTCACTCACATGGTCAGCAACTTCAGGGCTGCGTATTTCTGTTTCCACATCTTGCTCATTAAGCAACAAGTGATTGTTTCCTGCATTAAATTCTATTGTCGCATGCTGTATAACCGGCCTAAAGCAGCCAGTATCGAGTTGATTGTTGATAATACATTTGTTTTGAAGTGCCAGCAATGTCGCTGCTCTGTACATCGCGCCTGAATCGATGTATACAGCACCCAATACTTCTGCAATTTGCCTTGCCAGCGTGCTTTTGCCGCAGGAGGAAAAACCATCAACGGCGATGCGATAAAATTCAGACATAATTTATTAAGTTGAGATATGAATATTATGAAAATTGTTTTCCACTACAAATATAAACATGAATGAGTGGCCCTGGTTAAATTAAAGAAAAAATTGAACAATTGTTTAAAAACTCTGCATTTGATGGACCAGAAATTGTATTGATCATTATTTTTGTGTAAATATTAAGATTAAATGACAGCTCACATTCCATATTCGCTTGCTCAATACAAACGTTATCAGACAAAAGAAGTTCACGTAGGAAATATTACCATCGGTGGAGATGCTCCTGTGCGCGTGCAATCGATGTGCAATACATCTACAACTGATATAAAAGCTTCTGTGCAACAGGCCAAAGAAATTATTAACGCCGGAGGAGCGTTGGTGCGTTACACCGTGCGCCATCGTGAAGATGCCGAAGGCCTTGTTCAAATCAGCAAAACACTTAAATCACAAGGGTTTGATACACCAATAGTAGCTGATGTACATTTTAATGCTGACCTGGCCATCATGTTGGCCAAAACAATTGAAAAGGTGCGTATAAATCCGGGCAATTTTGTTGACAAACGAGCAACATTCGAAGAGACAAAGCTTTCTGATGAGGCTTGGAACGGGGAGCTTGAACGTTTAGAGAACAAGTTTGAATCGTTAATTGAAGTTTGTAAAGCTCATAATACTGCATTACGAATTGGTACGAATCACGGCTCGCTTTCTGATCGTATTATGAGTCGGTTTGGAAACACCGTAGAAGGTATGGTGGAATCAACCATGGAATTTTTGCGTGTGTGTAAGCAAAATGGTTTTCACAATGTAATTGTATCCATGAAATCTTCAAATGTGCGGGTAATGGTGGAAGCTTATCGCAATCTGGTGGTTGCCATGCACAATGAGGGTATTTATTTTCCATTGCATCTTGGTGTAACAGAGGCCGGGGATGGCCTTTCTGGAAGAGTAAAATCTGCTGCGGGTATTGGCACGTTAATGAACGATGGATTGGGCGACACCATAAGGGTTTCGCTTACTGAAAATCCGGTAGCTGAAATTCCTGTCGCACAGGCTTTAGTTGAGCATGTGATGAGGCGACCCGGTACGCCTGTTGAAATTCCACCACAGACACAGTACAATCCGTTGAAGTTTCAACCCAGGAAGGCACAAGGTAATTTATCTGTGAGTCCGGAACAACCAGCTGTGATTGTAGACCTCCGTCACCTTGAATGCATAGGTAAATCAGACATTGAACAATTGGGTTATGTGCAAGAAGCGCATGGTTGGAAAGCAACCCGGCGTGCTGCCGATTACGCATTTGTAAATACCACAAAAATAGAAACCCATTTGCCCGATAACTTAAGGTTGTTGTATGAAACTAATGTAACCGGAAAACCAGCAGAAAATGCTTTTCCTGTGCTCACAAGAGCGGAGTATGTGCAATTGCATAAATTGTTGCGATTAAAAGAGAAGTGGGTATATCTGCGCAATGAGGAATTAAATGATGATATGTTGAAGATTCTGCGGAACGATCAACATACGGTTGTTGTTTTGGAAACAACACATGCCAATGGAGTAGCTGATCAGCGGGCATTTTTTATGCACATGCAAGCGCATGGTTTCAATCATCCGGTTGTGGTGAAACGTAATTACATTGAAGAAAACAAAGAATTGCTGGGAATAAAGGCAGCAGCAGATGCAGCCCCGCTTTTTGTAGATGGATTTGGCGAGGGTATTTGGCTTACTAACCCGTTTGTGCCAGATGCATCATGGATGCGGAATCTGAATTTTGAAATACTTCAGGCCGCCAGGGCCAGAACAACTTCTACCGATTTTATTGCCTGTCCGTCATGTGGGCGCACACAGTTCGATATAGAGAAAGTTTTGAAGGAAGTGAAAGCCAAAACAGGGCACCTCTACCACCTCAAAATAGGCGTGATGGGCTGCATTGTAAATGGTCCCGGTGAAATGGCCGATGCCGATTATGGATATGTTGGAGCCGCACCGGACAAAGTTACTTTGTATAAAGGTAAAACACCTGTCCGTAAAAACATTTCCTCTACAAATGCTGTTGATGAGCTAGTACAATTAATTAAAGATAATGGCGACTGGGTGTCGCCTTAAATGCAAACAAAAAGTTATGGGTATCAAAAAATGGTTCGATAAATACCAAAAAAAGAAAAAATTCTCCATCATTTCTGACATTATATTGGTTGCGCTCGTTATTGTGATGCTTGTACCATCATGGCGCCGTGAAGTGGGGTCGCTTGTGGTAAGGTTATTTATGTCGTCCCCCGACGTTGAAGTAACCGACAAGCAGGCTTTGCCTCCTGCTGAGCTCACATTGGCTTTTGCATCGCAATCAGGGCAAATTTATCAGTTGGGCAATATGCTCGACAAACCTGTTTTACTCACTTACTGGGCTACCTGGTGCCATCATTGTGTGGCAGAACTGCCGGCTTTGGCCAAACTCTACAAAAAAGCCGGTGATGATATTCACCTTATTGTATTGGTGAATGAAGACCTTGAAAAAGCCTCGGCATATGTGCAGAAAAAAGGCTATGATTTACCGCTTTACAGGCAAAAAAGCCGCGCTGGTGAAATGCTCCACAGCAAAAAAATTCCCGCTTCATTTTTAATTGATCAACAGGGAAACCTTTTGCTAAAAGAAACCGGTGCCATCAAATGGGGTTCGGATGAGTTCATAAGTTTTATTCGGGGGCTCTAACGAAAATTTTCAGGGAACATCAAAGCTTTGCAAAACCATATTTTTTGATAGGTGTTTGCACACAGTTTTAATTTCTTCGCATATATAATTTTGTATCAGGGTTTTGTGTGTGAATTTTAAAATATGTGTTTCAAAATATTCACGTTGGTTTTAAAAATTATACCTTTGTCTCACCATTGGTTCCCAAAAGGCTTATGCCAAGGGATGAAAAGGGAATGCCGTGCAATTCGGCAACAGTTCCCGCTGCTGTGATCCTCATTTGTGGATTGGCAACATGCCACTTTTCTTAACAGAAGAATGGGAAGGCGCCACGTACCGGAGGAAAGTCAGAAGACCTGCCAGTGATATCAGATTTCGCAGCCTGCGGTGAACAGGAAGCTGATCATACTGGTAAAGAGCTATCCACAGTATCGTCTGCTGCAATCTGAAAACAGAACCTTAAAGGCAGCAGAAGCAAAAAATCCGAACAAAATCAGATTCATTCAGCCAGCTGCCCAAAAGGTTGAAGCTAATTTTTTGTTTAATTTTTAAAATTTATTTCTCATGAAAAAGTTTTATTTATTGTTTGTGGCAGCCATTTTTTCTGCAACCACAATTCAGGCGCAGGGTAGCTATGTGAATGCCGGAGATGGGTATGTTGCCCAGGATCTTTTATCCGGTTACGATGTGTTTTCTACTTTCGACATTCGCGAAAATTTGCTTTATGGGAATGAAGGCGACACCATTCGTGTGCTCGATATGACAACGGGCCAGGAGCTTGCTGTTTATGCAAAACCCGCTTCATACAGTGCATTTCCCAGTTTTATCACCGTCAATAACACGGGCACCGAAATATGGGCCGGATATACTGTTACCGGTAATACTGACGATAGAATATACAGAATTGAAACTTCAACAGGTACGTGGCACCACGAGGCTACACTTACCGGTAATTTTGATTTAGAAATTTTTAACGGATACCTCATTGCGGATGGCGCTACGTACGGCAATCCCAATAAAGTTTATTTGCTCGATACCACAGGAACTGACAATCACCGCGTATTAATTGAAACCGGTGGAAATTCGGCAGGTTTTGATATCGATGCCCAGGGAAATTTATATTATGGAACTTCTTTTACAGACAGCAACCAGTTGGTATATTTTGACGGAAGTGCGCTAATGTCGGTAATTGAAGATTCCACAACAAATCCGTTACAATTTGAACAAAGCATATTTTTAACAAATCTGCCTGCCGGCGCCTATGATGTGGATGTTGATGAGGTTGGTAATGTGGCGTTTAGCTTTAATGACTCTAACGACGACAAAGTGCTTGCGCGCTGGAGCAACAATACAGATTCGCATGATACCTTAGCGACTACCAGTGGCGACTATGACTGGTTCACAATGGTGAAAACTTCAGGCAATATTATGGAGCCGGGAGCGAATAACGGTACTTTTGTACTTTCCTATGCCCGGCCCATCGTTAAAGTAAGTGGCACCAACTACGGACCTGTGTTGACTGAACCATTTGAAAAAATTCAGGCCGCAGCCTCCGTGGAAAGTATTTTTGTTGATTTGAATGGACATTTCACTGATCCAGATGATACCGATAATTTTACCTATTCTGTTACGAACAGCCATAGTGAAGTAGCTGGCGTATTTGTCCAGGATCAGCAGTTGCAGGTAGAACTTGTGGCGCCCGGACAAACAACTGCAACAATTACGGCTACGAATGCGGGCCGCTCTGTAAGTGCTGAATTGATTATCGGGGCCTATCCGGAAATTAACGGAGATTATACCATTAGTGATTTTGAAGGTATGGGACTTGGTGAAAATGATTATTGGAATGGTGCTGATGGTGCCGGAGGATTTACATCCGGGTTGCTGAATTTTTCCAACAATTACAACCCCGATTATAATTCATGGAGTGAATGGGCTTATTCATCTATGGCTGATGATAGCACTGCGGGATATGCGAATCAATACAGTGCCATCACAGGCGGAGGTTTTGAGCCTACCGTGTTTGAAGGTTCAACATATGGCGTTTCATATGCAAGCAGTGAGCCCGTTATCCGGTTTGATGATGATAAAGCACACCGCGTAAAAGGTTTTTATGTAACCAACAATACCTATACTGCACTCTCTATGAAGTATGGCGATGATTTCACGAAACAGTTTGGTGGTGTAACCGGGGCAGATCCGGATTGGTTTAAGCTTGAGGTTTGGGGATTTCAGGAAAGTACACCGACTGATACGGCTTTATTTTATCTCGCTGACTATCGGTTTGACAATGATGCTAAAGATTACATTGTTCAAACATGGCAATGGGTAGAGCTTGATACCCTGGGTGTTGTCGATAGTTTGCAAATGGCGCTTTCATCATCAGATATGGGGCAGTGGGGTATGAATACTCCGGCTTACTATTGCGCAGATAATTTTTATGTTGCTCCCGCGGGAGTTGGCGTTGAGGCGGCAACTGCTGATATTGCGAACTTTAGTGTTTATCCCAATCCCGTAAGCAACCAGGTTACCCTTTCTATCCCTTCGAAAGGACGGGTTGATGTGTGCTTGTATGAGTATACCGGAAAGTTGTTGCATCAAATCAATGATGCATACCATGGCCGACAAATTGATATGTCTCGCTATGCAAGCGGCGTATATGTTTTACAGATTCGTACAGGTCAGGGTATTGTAACCAAACGAATAGTAAAAAAGTAGACGAATGATAAAATATCATCAAATAAAGATTACGGTGGTTTTGGTGGTTATTTTTTTAATAACCATAGTAAGCACGGTGCACGCCCAATATATCAGCGAGGTGCTGGAATACAAGCCCGCTCCGGGGCAGCTGATTAACGAGAATCCCTGGGGTACACCTTCGGCTGCAGAAAGTATTGTGGATGTTACAGACGGGCATTTAACGCTTGGTGCCTGGGGTGGCTACGTGGTGTTCAGGTTCGACAGCCCGGTAGAAAATCATCCGGATAATCCGTATGGTGTGGATTTTACTGTTTTCGGTAATCCCATGCCCGATTGGAGCGAGCCGGGCATTGTATGGGTAATGAAAGATGAAAACCAGAACGGTTTGCCCGATGATACCTGGTATCAGTTAGCTGGCAGCGATTATCATTTTTCCAATACAATGCATCAGTATGAGGTGACGTATACAAATCCACAAAGCGATCAGGCTGCTGATGTACCATGGGTCGATAATTTTGGCAATGAAGGTTTCATTGTTGCCAACGAAGTGCACACACAACCTTACTATCCACTAACTGATTCTTTCCCGGATATTGACCAGAACTCCTACAGTTTAACCGGTTCCAGAATTTTCCCTGTTGTTGACAGTACAACATCTATGGTCAAAATTTATCAGAGAGGATTTGGTTATGCCGATAACCAGTTTCGGGGGCAATCTCCGTATGATGTGCCCGACAATCCGTATACTCCGGCAGTAGAAAATTCCGGAGGCGATGCATTTGATATTAGTTGGGCCGTAGATACTGCAGGCAATTATATCGATTTGGATGTAATTGATTTTGTGAAAGTTCAAAATAGCATGCAGGCCAATGGTGGCTGGCTGGGCGAAGTTTCTACCGAAGTTGCGGGCGCTGTTGATGTGGCGCCAAATTCTACCATTACTGGTGAAACCCTGGCTGTGGTAATTAAAGATTTACCGCCGGTCATCAAAACGGCTTCTTTACAGCTGGAGGCCTATGCATTTGATCATGGAAGGCTGCTTGCCGATTACAATATCAGCTGGAGCGTAAACTTAAATGGTGCTATTATTGATGAGAATGATGTGCTTCATGTTGAAAATTCAGGGGAGCTGGAAGTAACAGCCACCCTCAATGGACATCCTGAAATTTCTGCTACCGCTAAGGCAACCGTTGATTTGGGTAATGGAACGCCGGCTGTGCCAATTTCTGAGGTGTTTAATACATATCCCAATCCTTTTAAAGATTTGGTGCACGTTGAAGCTAAGCAAGGAAAACTATATGTTTATAATGTTTCAGGGCAGGTCGTTTTTGAGGATTTTGTAAGTGGCAGTAAGGTGATTAATCTGGCAGGGTTTGGCGCAGGTTTATATGTGATCCGCCTGCACCGCAATGATCAGGTTTATATAAAAAAACTCATAAAAAAATAGAAGGTTGTGCGTAAATATATTTTATGCATAGTGGTTTGTTTTAATTATCTGATATCCTTCACCCAGGGTATACAAGACTCTGTGTTTCGTATCCCTGAGGTGGAGATATCTGAGCAACGTCTTTTCGAAAAAACAGAGGCGGGCATGAAACAATCTAAAGTGGATTCCATTGTGTTGCTTGAAAATATCAGTGCCGATTTATCGGAAATACTGGCCGAAAACACGCCTGTTTACATTAAAAATTATGGTCGTGGAGCAATGGCCACAGCGTCATTTCGTGGCACAGCCCCTTCGCATACACAGGTATCCTGGAATGGCATCAATATTAATTCGCCCATGTTGGGGATGGTCGATTTTTCACTGATCCCGGTCAATATCATAGACGACCTTACCTTGCAACATGGAGCTGCATCGGTGAGTGAGCAGAGTGGCGGTCTGGGAGGCCATATCAGTCTACAAAACAAAGTTGACTGGCAAAATAGCTTCAGCGGCCGGTATCATCAGGGAATAGGTAGTTTTCGCACATTTAGTGAGTTTGGGCAATTGAACCTGGGCAACGAAAAAGTACAATCGAAAACACGGGTATATTATTTTTTTTCCAAAAACAATTATAAGTTTTTAAATAAACATTTGCTCCCGGAGCCGGAAGTTCAGCGAAATCAAAATGCAGATTTTGCACGTTTCGGGGCTATGCAGGAGTTTTACTGGCGTCCATTAGCGCAATGGCAGCTTTCTGCTAAAATGTGGTTCCAGGATGCATACCGGTCTATTCCCACAGTGCTTACAGATGAAAGCAATGATTCCTCAAAGGAACGAATCAACAGACAGGACGATCGTACGCTTAAAGCAGTTTTAAGCTCTGATTATTTCGGTGAGTTGTGGACCTTTAAAATTCATTCGGGGTTTGATATTCAAGAGCTTGATTATGTGAATGGTTACACCATCAATGACGAAGAAAACCTGAATGTGAATTCCGGAAGCGATATGCGCAGCTGGTACAACCAGTTTTCCGGCCAATATAAGCCGTTCGGAAAGCTTACGGTACGCCTGAAAGCTGATTATAACCTGTATGATATTTCTTCGCTGGACACTGTGGCCTTGCTGGGTTACGATGTAACCCGACAGGAAGCTTCAGCCATGGGAGCAGCTTATTACGAGCCTTTTGAGCCGCTGCAGATTTCGGTTACCCTGCGGCAGGATTGGCTTGAAAAGCGGCAAACACCGCTTATCTACACATTCGGGATTAATTACAAACCGTTTGCTGCCCAAAATTTTGTGCTAAAGGGCAGCGCAACCCGCAACTTTCGTAACCCCTCGCTGAACGATATGTACTGGCAGCCCGGGGGTAATCCTAATCTTAAAGCAGAAAAGGGTTATACTTTCGATGGTGGTTTGCATTATTTATTGAAACAAACACACTGGTCAATCGAAAGTCAATTTACGGCCTACCATTCGCAAATTGAGGATTGGATTATCTGGCTGCCGAGTCTGAAAGGCCCATGGGAACCTTATAATTTGCGAAGTGTCGAAGCATCAGGTGTTGAGCTGATGTTGAAATCTGAAATTACCAGGGGAAAGACCCGTTTTTATTTTATGGCTAATTATGCTTATACGCAGACCGTAAATACAGGCGAGGGACTGTCAGAAGTGGATATCTCCAAAGGAAAACAATTACCTTTCATTCCTAAACATTCAGGAAATATTTTTGCTTCGATAGCCTATCGTGGTTATTACATCAATTACCAGCATAATTCCTACAGTACGCGTTATTTGCTTTACAGCAATAATGAGCGCGACGGACTCTACCCTTATCATCTGAACCATGCCGCACTGGGTAAGCGCTGGCAACTTAATCGTTTTAAAGTTGATGTTGAGCTGAAGATAAATAATCTTTTCGACGAGTTTTATCGCAGCGTGCTCAACCGATTTATGCCCGGCAGAAATTATATGCTAATGGTAAAGATTGGTTTTTAGATTAGTTGAAATTTATTTGAGCCTGACCTGACGAGTTGATACTATTAAGCTTTATAGCAGACTTCTAACTCCTTATTTATATTCAACAAATAAACATACAGTGTACCTCAAAAATTATTAATTTGCAAACGTTTGCAAATACTTAAAATCAGAGAGAATGATACTAACAATTACTGGTAAAGATTTAACCATTGAAAAAGTTGTAGATGTAGCCCGCAATAATGTAAAAGTAGCCCTGCATCCCGACGCTGTAAAAAGGATTAATAAATGCCGTGCAATGCTGGAAGAAAAAATTGAGGCCCACGAGATTATGTATGGCGTCAATACCGGCATTGGAGAATTTTCTGAAGTTGTATTGTCTGATGAACAGGTCAAGGATTTTCAGAAATATTTAATTTACAACCACGCAGCGGGTATCGGCGATCCGGCACCACTTGAATATGTGCGCGGAGCCATGCTGGGACGAATCAATGTGCATGCCAACGGCCACTCAGGTAACAGGCTTATAATTACACAAACCCTTGTTGACATGCTCAATAAAGGGGTAACTCCTTTTGTGTGCCAAAAAGGGTCAGTAGGAGCCAGTGGTGATTTGGCGCCAATGTCCCAAATAGCCTTGCTAATGATGGGTGAAGGCAAGGCCTATTTCAAAGGCGAGCTTATGCCCGGCAAAGAGGCTATGGATAAAGCAGGTATCCCGGTCCCAGGATTGGAAGCCAGAGACGGATTGGCTACCATCAATGGATCCAACGTGCTGACTGCCATGAGTGCTATATTGGTTTTCGATACCAATAACTGGCTGAAACAAGCTGAAATTGGCGCTGCCATGTCCCTGGAGGCGTTGAAAGCGAATATGAAACCCTATACTGCCAAATTACACGAAGTGCGTGGGTTTAAAGGTGCAGTACGTAGTGCCAGTGCCATTAATAAACTGGTGGCCGGTGGTGATTTGAAAGAAGGAAAGGTGAAGTGCAAAGTGCAGGATGCGTATTCCATGCGTTCTACACCCCAGGTTATTGGTGCGGCACATGATGCATTGGCTTATGCGCGGTCGCAGGTCGAAATTGAATTGAATGGCGTGGGCGATAATCCGATATTTTTCCCCGATGAAAAGACCCAGCTTTCGGGCGCGAACTTTCAGGGTACACCCGTTTCTGTGCCTATGGATATGGTGGGTTCCTGTATCACTATGGTGAGCGTAATGTCCGAACGGCGCATGAACCGGCTCAACCACCCGGCGCTTAATGTGGGACTCCCCTCATTTCTGACTAAAGGGGCCGGCATGTTTTCCGGGCTCATGCTGAGCCAGTACACCGCTGACATGCAAATTGTGGAGCAGCGCATATTGTCGACACCCGCCTCTATACAATCAATACCGGCAGCTGCCGACCAGGAGGATTTTGTGTCAATGGGTATGAACACGGCCATTAAAAACTTTCAGATTTTGGATAATGCTTATGGGATTTTGGGTATCGAGATTATGGCGGCTGCCCAGGCACTTGATTTCCGAAAAGAAGAATACAGTTTTGGCAAAGGCGTTCAAAAAGCATGGGAAACAGTGCGCAAACACGTGGAATTTCTTGATGTGGACCGGCCACTCTACGACGATCATACCAACATGAAGGCTTTAGTGAAATCGGCTGAGATTCTTGAATCGGTAGAGAAAGCGGTGGGGTCGCTGGAATAAAAGTTATGTCTTAATACTTGAATGTGGATTAAATATTGAGGAGAGGGCTGCGCCTGCAACGCGGCCCTCTCTGCTTATTGAAGGTTTGTATTTAAAGTTTTCTTATTCAGGATTAAAAATTTCCCTACCTTAGCGCCCTTATTCTATAAACTTTCAAAAAAATCATATACCATGGGACGTGCATTCGAATATCGCCGTGCAGCAAAAGAGAAACGCTGGGATAAAATGTCTAAAATGTTTCCTAAACTGGCCAAAGCTATCACTGTGGCAGCCAAAGACGGTGGAACCGATCCGGAGATGAACCCCAAACTGCGCACCGCAATTCAAAATGCCAAAGCGCAGAACATGCCCAAAGATAATATCGAAAATGCCATAAAACGCGCAGACGGTAAAGATGCCGAGAGCTATACCGAAGTCAATTACGAGGGTAAAGGGCCTCACGGGGTGTTGGTTTTTGTGGAATGTATGACAGACAATACCATGCGCACAGTAGCCAATGTGAAGTCTTATTTTAACAAAGCCGGTGGCAGCATGGTGCCAAACGGTTCTTTGGAGTATCTTTTTGATCGTAAAGCTGTCATACAATTTGATAAAACAGAAGAAACCGACATTGAAGCACTGGAGTTGGAATTGATTGATGCCGGACTGGACTCAATTGAAGAACACGAAGGTAGCGTTTATGTGTATGGCGATTATACCGTGTTTGGAGACCTGTCCAAAGCGATTGAAGAAAAGGGTATCGATATTAAGAAAGCTAATCTGCAACGCATCCCTAACAGTCCGGTTGAATTTACGGATGAGCAACTGGAAGAAATCGAAAAAATGCTCGACAAACTTGAGGATGACGACGATGTACAGGAGGTTTTTACCAATATTGCCTAAGAGCTGTTAGAGCCAAAAATTGAATATTTGATACCGTTTTGCTTACCTGAGTTTCATTGCGGGTGGCCCTCATCCATTCGATTGTTTTTCATGAAAACTCTAAATATTTAAGTGCTTTTATAAGCTTTTCAAAACTGTATCTATCATTTTTATTCTCAGTGCCATATCATCTGTAATGGCGTGAGAAGAGATTGTAGCACCTGATATGCCATCAATATTTTTTCCTACAACAGGCTTTTCCTTATGGTTGAGCTTTTCGAATTGTCGCAACCAGCCTTTTGACACAATGCCATGCCCTTTTGTAGCCTGGTAATTAAAAACCCTGACTTCTTTAACTTTGCCTTTTATGTTGAATATGGCAAAATAGTCGAAGTATTCACCACTTGCTTTATTGGAGGTCTTTTGGGGAGCGGAACAGCCACCACTACGGCAGCTGTACACACGTCCTGAATATATGATAACAAATTGGCTTTTACCGGGATTGTTGACCTTAAATACTTTGCCACTGATCTGATATTCACTGATGAACTTTTCTGATAGATTGACCTCCTCAAATTCAGGTTTAGCGATATCAAAACTTCTTTTCAAGGTCCTTAGCAAAATTTTATTTTCATGTTCTATTTCCGGCTGGGAAACACCCATGCTGACAATTCCTATCAGAAGTATTGAATATTTTATTAAAATTTGCATAGTATTTAAAGTTTCTGTTTCTAGTTAGAGAAATATGAGGGGAGAGGCCGGAGCCCCTGCCCGTTAAAACATAACACCAAATCCTGCATTGAATACATGCGATGGTTCATTTGCAGCCTGGTTGTTGAAAAATTGTATGTCTGTTTTGAGTACAGCTCCTCTGGCCAATTGAAGTGTTAAGCCCGTGGTAAGTACTGACCGGTTATATTCATCATTTTGCACTAATGGATCTGCAACCGATGCGTGGGTGTTGTAATTCGAATAGCGTACAAAGGGGACCAGTTTTTTATCGGTATTGGAGAAGAGTCTCAATACGTTGTACCCAGCCTCTGCGTAGAAGCCTGTCATGGTGCTACCAAGATCGTTTGGTGTGCCATCATTTGCGGCTGTAAAGGTATTGTACTGATCAGTATTGTTTAAAGCTGCATAATAGTATTGACCGCGCATTTCCAATCCATGGTACTGGTAGCGGGCATCTACTCCAATCATTGAAACACCAACGCTTGAAGAATCTGCCATGGACTGGGCTTCGTTGTTGTCTTTTTCTATGCCGTCGTATAACTGACTCTGCGTTTTTCCAAAGTAGCCTGAAATGCCAATGTTTAATCCCCTGATTCCGTAATATTCCACTTTACCGGTAAAGTTGGGTGAACTGATGTAGGATTTAATTCCTTTTTGACGTCCACCACGTAAACCACTGCTTCCGCCCAGTTGAGCTGCTCCATCGTACCCGTTGAATCCATTCATGATGTAGGCCTGGTACCGCATAGAAGCTTGCAGGATGTTTCCGTTGATACCAACACCTATTTCGCGCCAGGTGCTGGGCACAATGTATTTATCCATCCACGGACGCTCTACACCGTTAAAAGTTGTGGGTTCATGATACTCATTTATAAGTCCCATTGGAGTTAGAATGAGTCCCGTGCGGAAGTTTACATAGTCATTTAACTGGTATTGTAACCATGCTTGCTCAATGTATACTTCTTCAACATGCTCATATTCAATTTCGGTTACAAATTGGGTGCGGTCGTTAAACTGATAACCAAAAAGCATTACAATACGGTGCACATCTAATTTCCCGTTTTGGCGTATTTCGTTGTCTAATGGCTGATTATAATGTACCTCGCCATAACCGCCGATTTTGAGTTTGCCATCGGTTTGTAACAGCCTTTCAGCAGTGTTGGTAAATATGTTTGTGCTATCGCTGGTTTGCGATAAAGCTGCACTAAATGATAAAATCACCAGACTGATTGTTGTAATAATTTTTTGCATAGGTTTATTTCTTTTTATTTAGATTGAATTAACGTTGGCAAATATAACGCCCGTTATTCAATCCTGAAATCCCTATTTGTTGGGATATTTTATAAAGAATTTCTATGCAATAAGTGTGTGCTCAATGAGAATCTTAATGCCAAGGCCAATCAATACAAGGCCTCCAATAAGTTCAAGTTTGATGTTGAGCCGGTGCCCCAGGTGGTGTCCAAGATAGATGCCGGAAAAGGAAAAGATGAAGGTGATAAGGCCTATGATGATGGCCGGTAGCCAGATTGTGTTGCCCAGTAGCCCGATTCCTACACCCACTATTAAAGCGTCGATGCTGGTGGCCAGTGCCATGCTTGCCAATATGATAGGTCGTGAAGGGCAAAAGCATTCATCTTGTTGCTCGTTTTTGAGTCCTTCAAAAATCATTTTGCCACCAATGACCAAAAGCAGTATAAATGCTATCCAATGGTCGTAACTGGAGATAATGTGCTTAAAACCTCGTCCTATAAACCAGCCCACAATAGGTAATGTGCCTTGAAAGATGGCCATATACAGGGCAATTTTAACAGACTCATATGTACGAACTGTTTTCATGCAAACGCCCGTGCTGACACTGGCAGCCAGACTGTCGACCGATAAACCCGCGGCAAGGATAAAAATGGAGATAAGCGACATAGGGACAAGATTTCGACTTCGAATCTCAAAAACTGCGCCATTGGCCAATGCTTGTTGTAATCTGTATCCGGTCTAAATAAGTGTTTCGGGATCAATGGTGTCCGTGTCGACTAACTTGTTTAAAATAGCGTAGACCGTAATGCCCGATATGGATTTGATGCCGAGTTTGGCTGTGATGTTTTTCCGGTGAGAGATTACAGTGTGGATGCTGATGTGTAGCTTGTCAGCCATTTCCTTATTGGTCAGGCCAAGAGCAATGCTGCGCACCACATCGGTTTCGCGGGCAGTAAGCTCGTTTTTGGTTTTTTCTGCTTGTGCGGATTCCTGTTGCGCCAAAAGAGGTGCTAATAAATCGTAAAATTCACCTTTCGTTGCCCACAGGGAGATGCTTTGGTCATAAATTAAGCTTTTGGAAGGGGTAGCTCCCGGCCAGGTTAGGCAAATGGTGCTCAACTGTTGTGCTTGTTTTAGATTACGCAACCGATTCATATCAATAGGCTCGAGTGGATGAGTCATTACAACAAAGCTGCTGAATTCCGGTACTTTTTCTGCAAAATCAAAAATATTTGAAAAGGTCAGAACCTCGGCATTAAAGTAACTTTTGATCACTTCCGTTAAACCATAACGTACCACAGACGACGGATGTATTACTATGGCCTTTTTCATGTTCGTTTTATCTGCTTTTCTATATTCTCAACCAGGGGCACGAGTAAATTATCTTCGATGCGGGCATGGTCTCTGATGTCTTTCTCAAAACGGTACAGTTCAAATAGAAATTCATTTGCGGTATTGTTTTTATAAGTGGGCTCAATGTGTCTGATGATGAGGTTTTTCAAATCATTGATTTTTTCCTCCACATTGGTATGTTCCTCTTCAAATTTATGAATAGAGAATTCAACAGGTTTTTCCTTACGCCCAACCAGTGTTTCTATGTAGGGGAAAACCCGTTTTTCTTCGTCGTCGATATGTACCTTGAGCTCATTCTTATATTTGTTATAAAAAGTCTTAATCATTTGAATATTTCCGCAGCTACCCTCACAGCTTTCTATTAAGTTATCAAGTAATTCATCGAGTTTTGGTATGGTGTAATTCAAATAATACTCATGTGTTTTATGCAGGTATCTTACGAGCTCAAGAGGTGAGAATTTTTTTGGGTCAAGTTCCTGAAAAAATTCCGGGTTGTGGTAGGTGTTGATGATGGCCAGAAAGAATTCTTTGTCAATTTCTTTCTGCTTACAGATATCGGCAATAGTTTGGTTTCCTATCCCCAGGCTGATGTTGAAACGGTTAATAACCGGCAATAACTTCGGGTTAATCTCAATTACTTCTGCGAGCCGATCTTGCGATTTGAAAATTTGCATGTGCTTGATTTTACTTGTAGAACCTTTTCGGGTTTTGGTTGTTTATGTGCAACTGTGGAAAATTTTACCCGTATGCCTGAAAATTTCCATAGTGAAAGCAGTGTGCAAACTAAGGAAAAGTGTTTGGCCTATACGTAAACGTGATCTTGTTCATAGTGTTACAGTTTTTTAAATAATAGATGCGGGTGTACGAAGATGTACACAAAAGATGTTAATATCTTTTTTAACTTTTTCTTTAAGTTGTTACAAATTAGTGTTTAATGCTTGGTTCGTTGTTTTTAAGTCCCTGGCTAGTCTTAACATAAATGCTTTTATGTTGTATTAAAAGTAAAATTAACCCATAAAACTTAACAGTTATGCAATACCTTAAAACTAAAACAACCCGAATTATCATGATATTGGCCATTATGGCAATAAGTACAACAATGGTGACGGCTACTACCAACTCAGGTGCTGAAAATTTCCGACTGGCTACTTTTCAGAAGCAACAGCTTAAACAAGTGCTTGATCGTGCAGTAGATTATCCAAAGCAGGCTGATGTTAGCAACGAGGCCGGTCTGGTAAAAGCTGAGGTTCGCATTACCAATGATGGCAGCTTCGAAATTGTAGCCATCAATGGACACCCTGCCCTGACCGCTTATGTGCAAGCGCAACTGGCCAATATCTCTTTTGCAGATTATCGTTTAAATGGTAAATCGTTTATTGCAAAATTTGATTTTAGAAACTAAAAGTTTTTTAACTTTTGCCGGGCCGCCTTTTGGCGGTCCTTTTTTAATCATTAAGTATCCGTATACTGTCCATATACCACCGGTTATTTTTCAAAATAAAAAATCGTTTCTCTTCATAACCAAAACGTGGTGCATAAATTTTTTCAATTATTTTTCCATTGAGTGAATCAAAATGCATATCAAATTCTTTCGGATATTTTTTGACGCTTAGCATAGCGCGGGGCAGTGTTTTTTGAGTATAAGAATATAGCTTATTTCTGGGTCTGGTGTCTCCTTTAGGGTAATCCCGGGTGATGCTTGCACGTTCATAAACCTTCAGGGGGAAATTGATGCGGCTGTAATGAAAAACACTATCGCGATAAAACTTTTTGTGAAACCTTTTAAAGTTTTCAGGCTTATTGTAGTTTTTTGTGATACCGCAGCTGGTAAATAATATCACAAATAAAATGACTTTTATAAACGATGAAGCGCGCATATCAAAAAAGCATTAATGGTATGGTTAATAATTTGTATCAATAGCGAAAATGCCTGATATTGAGTTTTAAGGCTGTTGGCTTTCATCTGTATATTTTTAATTTTATTCGCAAACTTCCGGCCAAAGGCGGGATAGCCTACCCCGCTGCAAGCGGGGGACTTAAGTTTGGCTAATTTCGCATATAGCAAATAGCAGATGATAAGGCAGGAGCATAGTTTTTCCGGCTTCGTGTTTCAAGTTCCCGTTTCACGAAGCCGGAAAAACTCCTGCATCCCAGAGCCTTT